>JALEGO010000053.1 GCA_022763165.1 Flavobacteriales bacterium | reverse complement strand
TTCAATTTTGTTTTTAGATAAGTCCAGTGCTTTGAGGTTGCGGAGTGCAAAAATATCTTCAGGAATTTCTGTAAACTCATTCTCCGATAAATTCAGCTCTTCTAAATCCATCATGCTCACATAGAAAGAGCTTAGATCTGCCACCCCATTACCGGAAATGTCTAAAAACTTAAGTGTTTGGATGGATTCAAAATTCTTTGGAAGTTGCAGTATTCGATTATTTGCAACAGAGAGGTTTGTGAGCTGATGTTTCGATAAGCTGTTCAGCTTTTCGATGTCATTGTTGTCCAAATAGAGTTTTTTAAGGGATGTTTTCTTGGCAATGGATTTTGGTACTTGAGAAAGTTTATTGCTGTTCAGGTATATTTCGTCCAAACGTTCAAAGTCAAGTATGGCAGGAATATCCTCTATTCTATTTTGATTTAAAACAATTGTTGTCAACTTGTTTACACAAGAAAAACCCGTAGGCAATTCGGATAAATCATTGTTGGATAGGTCCAAAAACCTTACTTCACCCATAAGGCATACTTGTGATTGACTTGCAACATTGTCTAAGATTTCACCTTTAACCTGAACATGGGTCACATTCAAGAATTGGTCAATGGATTCAAGATCCTCGTCATCAGAAAGCACTATGTGTTTTACTCCCTCCGGATCCAAAATATTTGTATCCTTTGGAGATTTATAGGCTTTAATAAGGTTTTGTTGTTGTGCGTGAAGGTTTGAAGCTGTAAGGCCAGCAAATAGTAGTAAAAGAACTAGTCTCATAGTGAGAGGTTTGACTCAAACTTAAAACAATATTCCTTAAAATGAAAAATTTAAATTCAAATAAAAAATATTGTTCTGAAATAAATAATTATACGTTAAATAAAGTCTGAGCCTTTGAAAAAAGCTCTAATTAAAATCGGAAATTCTAAAAGATTGTAATCTTTTCATTGGCAACAGAGGGTTGAAGCCTTTAAAAATCAGGGTTTTAATGTAGATTCACTTTGCACTTTTTCCCAGATTTGCAAAAATCGTTCGCTAGACCTTAAAATAGGGTTTAGGTCAACGGATCTTGCCTTTAACTCTTCCCATTGGTCATTAAGATACCCAGGGTGCGGCAGACCTTCTAGATCAAAACGATTAAACGAAGTTTTCCCCGACTTTCTTTGCGCCTTTTTTGAGCCGTACTTTGGTTTTGTATGGTTGACCCATCCGTTGAAATCCGATTGCATGCCAACACTTAAGCGAGTTAGGTCTTGCTCTGTTAACATTGAAAAAGAAGTATTTTGATTCAGCATTTCACGATAGTGTTTCCTGATAAACCCTAATAATGTCTCATATACCAGCTGATAAGTGTCAATTGTTCCGCTTTCATAATTGGGGAACTCTTTAATCAGTTTTTTATACTCAGGGTAGGGTTTTTTGGGTATTAGGGAGTATCCATTACAAGCCAAAGACATATACCCTCCTAGCTGATATATTCTAATAACATCGTTTGTGTCAATGCTTCTGGGTTTGTTGTAAAATGGTTTAAAGTGATCATGAGTGGCAAGAGGGGTAAATCCATTTTCACCCATAACATCCAGAGCATCGTGTCTACTTTGGTCGGTCATATGCGTCACATCCACCATCATACCTGCTTTATACATCCAAGAAATTGCTTGTTTACCTAAGGGGGTGAGGCCTCTCTTTTTGGGAATAAAAATTTTCCTAAAAACCCCTTTAATGTTGATGATATTTGTACTTAAGCCGGGTCGAATGCCGGCTCCACCATATTCACAATCTTCTAAATGAATAGGGGTAATATAAGCGATTCCCTTTTCAGCCCAAAACTCAGCATCCTCCATAGATGAGATGAGCTTCTTTGCTCCCTCAATTGAAAAAATGAAAACCGTTTTGTCCGTTTCATTAACAAGTTGTCTAACCTCTTTAGCTGTTCTGCCAATACTAAATTTGTCTGCGTTTTCAGCTACAAAGCGTTCTACATAACTCATTTGATCCAAAATGGACTGTTGCGCCTTTTTTCTAGATGTGGGGCTATCTGAGCCTATAAGCCCAATAACAAAGATCCTTGCGCCCTTATTTTGATAGAAATAATCGGCATAGTTTACATTTGTAAGAAGGTGCTTATATTTCAGTTTTGGTTTCTTATCGCTTATCCACTCCAAACCATTCCCAAAAAAACCATAGCGAATATGCATCGTAGGGTGAATTTGTAAGTCCATAAACTCATTTACAGGTTGAGCTCTATGAACTTTTGAATGGCTGATTGCAAGGCAAGTAAGAAAAAGGGGCAACAAAAACTTCACCATGTGAAGTTAGTATTTTTGCATTTATTTTTCCTCAAATGGCAAAGAACCGGCTAAGATTTATAAATGCCAATTGACTCAACTGCAATACGATTGTTGAAATTCAGATTTTTGGTACAAATTGTGGAAATTAAAGAGAATTCTAACCATTTTCGTAGCAACACAAAATAGTCATGAAAAAAGCTTTAAGCTTGATCTTATTTTTTTCACCATTCGTCCTATTCAGTCAGGTATCCAAGTATTATTACAATTCTCAGCGACTAGATGAGGGCATAACTTCCCCAGAACATAAAGAATGGCTTGGGAAAGTACGCTTTTACTCTTCCGAGAGCTCAAGTCCCGCAAATGTAATTTCCGAAAAAGATGGACAATATCACTTCAATCACCTCAGAGCCATTGAGTACTCCTTTTATTTGGAGCAATCACCTAGAGCATATTTTGAAGAATGGAAAAAAACAGACCCCGTGTGGGAATACGACACGCTTAGACCAAGGTCAGTATACGGCAGTGGCGGTCCAGATAAGCCAAAACAAGGCTATTTCATCTTTGAATTATTCGTGGACGGTCAAAATGTGGCGGTATGGCGAAGGCCAATATTAAAATACGCATTCTTCCACTACACTCATTTTAAAGACAAAATGTGGGAGTACACAACCTATACTTCTGACAATGATAAGCTTGATAATTTTAAATATATGAGCTGCGAGTTCTGTTTCAAGCCTCTTTACAATTACTTTGTTGACAATCCATCCGAGGGAACTTATAAAGTAGACCTAAAGGTTTATCTTGGGAAACCTGAGGCTAAAACCCCGAATGACAGACACCCCGAAGTCATGGCAGAAGGAGGATTCAAAATAACACTGGATTCAAAGGTGGCTAAGGAGCTTCGAACTGAAGGTGTAAAGAAAAAAACAGAGTTTACTTTTTCCAAATACGTAATTCACAGATGATCAGATTTTTACCCATAGCACTTCTTTACATCTCCACCTTGAGTCTTTTCTCCCAAATTCAAGACAGCAAGGTTGTTTTTCAAAACGGACATAGTGACGAGATTTTGCACATAGAGTATAACGAAAAAGGAACCATTATTGCAACAGCTTCTGAAGATAAAACTATCAACTTATTAGATGCCAAAACGGGTTTGATCATTACCACCTTGAAAGGCCATACCGAGCCGGTTTTAGGAAGTAAGTTTTATAAATCGAAATGGTTAGTTTCTTGTTCCAGAGATGAAATTATCGTTTGGGACTTAAACAAAGATGAGGAACACGTCCGAGTAGAGCAAAAGTTCAATGATCCCAAAACCATGTGCTTTAGCCATGACGGTTCTTTGGTTTTCGTTAAGGAAAAAAACTCTTTTCTTCATCAAATTGATCTTTCAAAGCCTGGTGTTCAAGAACCGCTTCGTGTGGCAAAGGATATAGAACCCACAAATATTAGTCAGCTTTACACCAGCCCACTTGATGACCAAATAGTGATTGTTGGGGAAAAAAAGGTGGTGAGCTGGAATTATAAAACAAACACTCAAATGGCTGAAACCTTTTTGCAGGATAATTCCTTTTTGAGTTTTATTGACAAAAAGAATGAAGAAATACATGTAGCCAATGAGTATCTAAACTGGATCGTTTATGATTTAGCAACGGGCAAATTCAAAAAGCAAAGACAAGGAACCTCAGACAATGACCGGTATTATGGAAGAAACCAGAGCATCATGGCTATCAATGGTAGGAATAGTGTTATGGCTTGCAAGGGATCCGGTAGAAATGTGAAGTTATATGACATCGCATCTGGTGCTTTTATTAAGAAAGCAGAAGAGCTTTTAAGGCTAGAAGGAGATTATAAAGAACGGGATATCGACTTTACCGCATTAGCCATCTCACCAAACGGCAAAGTTTTAGTTGCTGGAATAACGATTGACAGGAGCTCTCCTCAAGCGGACACCTATGGACTGAGGTTTTTGGATATTAAATCTGGAAAATGGATGAAGGATGATGAGGGATATTATTCGAATATCCACAAGATTAGATTCAGTCCAAATGGGAAAAAGCTTGCTGTAGCAGGTAAAGGCCCGCTTAAAGTCTTGCATTTACAAAACGCTGGGGCTCCGATTTTGAATTGCCATGAAAACACCCGCAGGACTAAGTCTTTGTACTGGAGCCCAGATAGTAAAGTCATTGCTGGAGCCTGTTCAGACTACATTGGTTTTGATAATTACCTCATCAACCTTCCAACAAACGAATCAAAAGAAATTTCAGAACACTTTCTCTATCAATATGGAATAAGCATGGGTAAATATCTATATATGTCTCCCGAATTTGACCTTGTGGCGGGAGCAAATCATATCCACAATATGGAAACCGGAGAAATTCTTTGTGAGTATGATTCTTATAAGAATAATTATCGCAAACAAGTTGGGGATCCAAGTGGCAGAGAATCTCAAAAGGTGTTGATTCCAAATTCCAAGACTCTTGTTTTGCTTAATCACTTAGATAACTTGAGGCAGAATTATAATCTAGCATATGTAGACTTTGAAACCGGTACTCTAACAGACATGCAGTCCTATACGAATAAAGAAAATCGCTTTCTGGTCTATGATAAAGATTATGATTTGAGTGTGAGCTCGCAAGGAAAGTGGCTCTGCGTCAGTGGGGCCACTATTGACGTTATCGATGCCTCAAGCCACAACAGGAAGCATCAGATAAGAAACTTTGTAATAGATGAAAACACACGGAATTTACCTAAAAGGTTCTCTGAATCCTGTTTTTCTACTGATGAACAATTTGTAATTGTTGGTGGTTATGACAGCCTTGTTTATGTAATCAACTCGGAAACTGGAACGATAGCCCATAAACTCAGAGGACATAATGACAAAGTAACTTCGGTTAGTGTCAAACCCGGGAGCGACATTGTGGCTACGGCCAGCGCTGACAATAGGGTGATTTTTTGGGATTTTATAAAAGGTACGAAACTGGCTGAACTTGTTATTGTGAACGATGAAGATTTCATGATCTTAGCCGATGGAAATTACTATTACTCTACAAAAAATGCGATTAAAAAGGCTGGTATTCGAAAAGGAAAGCGTGTATTGCCCATAGAGCAGTTTGACTTAAAATTGAACCGACCAGACATTATTCTAAAAACGCTGGAAATGGCTTCAACTAGAAGAATTGATGTTTTTGAAAAAGCCTATTACAAGCGTTTGGCCAAGGCAGGAATCACGGAAGACCAATTGGATAATCTCTACAGTGGTCCTAACCTACAAATTGTTGGGAAATATGATCTTCCTAGCACAACTCAGAATAAGCTTTTGACTTTAACCTTGAATGTAACTGATAATCATCCTTTGAAAAGCTACCAAGTCTATATCAATGGGGTTCCAATTGTACCAGACGAAGACTCATTTTTCAAACAATCGGTATCTGAACTCAATCAGCAGATAGAAATTCCACTATCCGCTGGAAAGAATAAAGTTGAAGTTGGTGTCACCAATGAAAAGGGGGTAGAAAGCATTCGAGAGCATTTTGAAATCAATCTTCAAGAAGATTATGAACCAAAGCTTTATATTGTATCTGTTGGTGTATCCAAATATCAAAATAACCAATATGATCTGAAGTACGCTTCCAAAGATGCTGTTGATATTGTCAAAGCCTTTAAAAACTCTGAGGCCTTCTCTTCGGTTGTAGATCAAAGCATCACCGATGAAAAGGCTACAAAACAAGCGATAGAAGCATCCATTGCTAACTTAAAGGAAACCAACATTAATGACATGGTGCTCATTTATTTTGCGGGTCATGGATTATTGAACTCAGAATATGATTATTTCTTGGCAACTCACAATACGGATTTTAATGATCCAACTAAAACTGCTTTGGGATATTCAGAGCTAGAGCGTTTGGTTGCTCAGATTCCGGCAAGAAATAGATTGATCCTGATGGATGCCTGTCATTCAGGTGAGCTGGATAAGGAATATCAAAAAGAAGTGTCTGAAGAAAAAGAATTACTAGCTCAAAATGAAGTCAACACTCGTGGTATTGGAGCAAACGTTCAACCCAAAATAGGGCTTTTTAATTCTTTCGCTTATATGCAAGCTTTGTTTAATGATGTTTCGACTCACACAGGGGCCACTGTAATTGCCGCTGCTGGAGGAGTAGAGTTCGCTTATGAATCTAAAGAGATTCAAAATGGGCTTTTTACCTACGCCATAAAAAATGCATTGAACAATAAGGCTGGAGATGCCAATTCTGATGGAGTCCTAAAGGTTTCTGAATTGCAAAACTATGTACGCAATCAGGTCTACTCGCTGAGTCAAGGAAAGCAAATTCCTACAACTAGAGAGGTTAATAAAGTTTTGGACTTTAAGGTTTACTGACACCTCCAATTTCATTATTTAACTTTGATCATCTTTTTGGAGTTCAGCACTCTCCCCTCCGACTCTAAATTGTAATAATATATACCTGCACCAAAGTCATTGGTATTTAACAAAACCCTTCCAAATCTATTGTTCACCTTAAATGTTTTGACCATTTTCCCCGTTTGATCAAATACATTCAGGTTAGCAGTTGGAATGTTCTTTGGTAGGTCAAACGCTATTGTAGTGTTGTTTTGAAAAGGGTTTGGGAAGTTTTTAAGAGCAGCTTTCTGAGCAACATGTTCATCATTGTTCATTGATGATAATAGTTGCCCTGGGAAAGAATAGATGACTGTTGTATCGTTGGATATTGTATCATTAATTTGCTCTGCAGTAAAAAACGCCAAAGCCTTCCCATCAACCTCTATAAGTTCACCCCAAGCAAGATCGCCAAAGTCGTGCATCAGTAGGCCGTTATGCTCATAAATTCTTGTAGAATATGTGTATGAAAATGGAAAAGACGCTAATGTGTCTAGAATTCTGATATCCATATAGACTTCTAAGTCATTGTCGAGATCAAAAGTCTTTCTGTTTATATAAAGGAACCTAAGATCCTCGACATACTCACCGTTTGACAACTGCAAATTGATGACAACATTGTCAAAAATACTGAAGTCGTAGTTATACAAAGTGATCGTTAAGTTGGAGCCACTTAATTCATACTCAACAAACTTTCTTTCGGTGTCAGATATTTGAACAGCATCAAAAGTCCAATGGTTTCCATCTTGAAAAAACCATGAATTGTTGGGGTAAATTTTTGGGCCCTGGTATTCAAGGGTAACTTGGGAACTAACGGTTGTCTGGGATAATGTGAATGCAAACAACGCAAATAAGATTTTGAGATAAGATTTCATATTTATAACATTTTAATTTCTTTAAAGCATGCCATAATCATTCCCTTTTTTAAGAAAATGACTGTAGCAAACAAATTTTCATTAAAACGTTACAAAAACACAACCTTTTTAGGGTAGACAAATTCGGCTATTAAGTGGTCAAACCAAAGCTTCTTTCTGCTGTTCTATCTTAGAAACTCCCTCTCGCATCCTTTTCAATACTTCTTCTTTACCAAGAACCTCTGAGATCTGAAACAACCCGGGGCCTCCTCCTACACCAGTAAGCGCTAACCTTAAAGCAATCATAGCTACGCCAAAGCCCAACTCATTTTCTTCCACATAAGATTTAAATGCTTCTTCTAGTATTGCCGCTTGAAAATCTTCAATTTGTTCAAACCTGACTGTCATGTCTTGCAAAATTTTAGGAGACACATCTGATTTCCATTTCTTTCTTACGGTTTTCTCATGATATTCTGTTGGAGCTTGAAGAAAGTATGGTGCTTCATTAATAAGATCTTTTGCAAAAACGACCCGCTCTTTCATCAGTTCCGCAATCTTTAGAACCTGTTGTTCTGTGAAATTCGAAGAATCATTATTAGGAATGAAATGCACCAAGTCAGACGCAGACATTGTTTTAAGGTATTCTTGATTGTACCATTTCGCTTTTTCATAGTCAAATCTTGCTCCAGACTTGTTGACTCTTTCCAAGGAAAAGTCTTTTATCAACTCTTTTAGAGAATAAATTTCCTTTTCAGTTCCTGGATTCCATCCTAAAAACGCCAAAAAGTTTGTTAAGGCTTCAGGAAAGAAGCCCATCTCTTTAAAGCCTGGGGTCATTTTACCATCAAAGTTCCATTCCAAAGGAAATAGAGGAAATCCATGTTTCTCTGCATCACGTTTGCTAAGTTTTCCAGGACCTTCTGGTTTCAATAAAAGAGGCAAATGTGCGTAATGAGGTTTTTCATCTTCCCATCCCAAACATTCAAATAAATAGATATGCAGAGGAGCAGAAGGTAACCACTCCTCCCCCCTAATCACATGCGAAATCTTCATGAAATGATCATCTACAACGTTTGCGAGGTGGTAAGTTGGAAAGCCATCTGATTTGTAAATGATTTTATCATCCAATTCACTGCTGTTTACTGTTACTTTCCCCCTGATTTCATCGATAAAAGAAATTTCTTGATCCACAGGCATCCTGAGTCTAACAACTCCTTCACCTTTTTCTATGAGAGCAGCTACCTCTTCTTTGCTCAAAGTCAATTGATTCTTCATGCTCTCTCGTGTAGCATGGTCATACTTCCAATTGTCAATAGCTTTGCGTCTTTCATCCAATTCTTCAGCGCTATCAAAGGCCCAATATGCAGATCCATTTGACAACAAACGATCTACCTCCTTTTTATATAGTTCCAGCCTTTCAGATTGTCTATACGGCCCAAAGTCACCTGGTTTATCAGCATATTCATCTGGCTCAATCCCACACCACTTCAGAGCGTCAATGATATACTTTTCAGCCCCTGCAACAAATCTCGTTTGATCCGTGTCTTCAAGTCTCAAAACAAAAGCACCGTTGTTTTTCCTGGCAAAAATATAGTTAAACAATGCCGTTCTCAGCCCTCCAATATGTAGCGCTCCGGTTGGGCTTGGTGCAAATCTCACTCTTATGTCCTTCATCAATACAATCTTTTAAACCATGCTTATTCTTGTGAAAGAAAATTTCATGTAGTTGCAAAATTACCAAATAATAATGCATCACTCAAACAATCTTAACTTAAAATAATTGACTGATTATCGAGTGTTTTTTTGTTGATTACAGAATATTATTTTGATTTAGCGGTAGTTTTTTGTAAATTTAGTCATCTCGAAACCTTATTGGACTTATAAAGCCATAAGGCAATATGAAAACAGCATCTACTCTTTTATAGTTTATTGATTCAAGTTTAATTTGGTGTTTTTCTGGTCACCACTCCTTTCTAACGTCAGTATTTTTGGGATTTTGAAACAATTATTAACAGTTTTCGTATATGCGTTCAAAACTTATCAATTTCAAATTTTACACATTAAAACAGAATGCCATTTGACCAAAAGAATACTAAGCGCTTAAGTGTTTTATCATTTCTCAAACAAAAACAGAGACAGGTCTTATTAGCCTATCTTACTTTCCTTTTGTTTGCGATTTTGCCTTTCACATCTATCGCTCAAACAGGGGATGATATTCCTTGTTATCAGGGCTGTAGTAATGCAGAAGCATATTGGAATGGTCTAAATATTTGGAGACCAATTATTGCCGGTCCACATGCAGTAAGGTGGACGGATCCGGATTATGATGGAAATGATATTACAGGAACTATCACCTACACGC
>JALEGO010000532.1 GCA_022763165.1 Flavobacteriales bacterium | reverse complement strand
TCTGCAACAGTAGGCGCTAGATTAGGCAAATCTCTACTCGAGTTGGGCGGCAACAATGCTATTATTATCACTGAAGATGCGAATTTGAAAATGTGCGTTCCAGCAATAGTTTTTGGAGCGGTAGGAACATGTGGACAAAGATGCACCAGTACCCGAAGGCTAATCATACATGAGTCAGTCTATGATAAAGTGAAAGAGCAATTGTCTAGTGCATATCAACAATTGAAAATTGGTAATCCGTTAGACCAAAACAATCATGTTGGACCACTTATAGATCAAGCAGCGGTAAGTCAATATGAAAACGCTCTTGTTGAAGTTCAAAAAGAAGGTGGTAAAGTTTGGGTTGAAGGAGGCGTACTTAGCGGGGATGCTTATGGTTCAGGCTGCTACGTTAAGCCTGCTATCGTTGAAGTAGAAAATGACTATCATATGGTGCAAGAAGAGACCTTTGCTCCAATTCTGTATTTGATGAAATATAGTAATATCGATGAAGCCATCGCAATGCAAAACGGTGTAAGACAAGGACTGTCTTCAGCAATTATGACATCAAACCTCCTCACTGCTGAAAGATTTCTCAGTGCTGAGGGATCAGATTGCGGTATTGCCAACGTAAACATTGGAACATCAGGAGCAGAGATCGGAGGAGCATTTGGTGGAGAAAAAGATACAGGAGGAGGAAGAGAATCAGGTTCTGACGCTTGGAAAATTTACATGAGACGTCAAACTAACACAATTAACTATGGCTCAGAATTACCTTTAGCCCAAGGTATTAAATTTGACCTCTAGTTTTGTTTGACAGGCCAATTAGCCAAAGGATTTGGGCTGATCCTTCGTCAGGCTCAGGATGACTGAAGTGTTTTGCTATCCTGAGCCTGACGAAGGATAGACTGCAAAAAATTTGAAAGCTGAAGCCAAGAACATATAAAATGCAAAAAAGGGAGCCCGTTTAGCAAAGGCACCCTTTTTTTTGGTGGATATTTGAGTCTTAATAGGTTAATTGAATGTGGAGTCAATCATGGTCTAAGTCTCAAATTCTAGATTTAGAAAAATTTAGGAGTTTTGATCCTAATATAAAAAGCCCATCGTTATAATATCGATATCTCAAAATTACGAGTGAAATCCATCCGCTCAAAACTTGTCCAGCATTTGTCCAGTAGTTTTTATAACAAAGTCTTTGATACAATTCAATTACATTTGCGGAAAGTTCAATTATATGACCAGGGTCCATATTTTAAGTGTCATCAGTATCGCTATATTGTTATTGTCTGCCTGCAATTCTGAAAAGAAAAAAATTAAGCCTTATCAGTTTAAGTTTAATTTCAAACAAGAAGTTGAAAAACTCAAGTCCCTTAATCCAAAAGTCAAAAGATTTGCTAAAATCACTGCCAATGAGGAAATCAGTTTTGATACTATCAATTGGGATTGGGAGTTCAAATTTTTCTTGGAAAATGACATCCATAAACCCATTCATCTTGGAATGTACAAAGAAATCATAGACACCTTTCCTGACTATATCAAAGCAACTTACAATGCCACCAAAGATGATCAAAAAGTTCGGAGCACAGTTTATGAAATTGTGGATGGAAATATTGTCAAAGTCCAAATAAGCGCTCATGAAGATAACGGGTTGAATTATTCTAATTATGAATTGGAATATATCCCAATGAAGAGTTATGCTATAAATGGCGTGGAGGGCATGAGCCATTCTCATGAAACTCCCTTTAATATAACAGGAGAGATACATCTTGATGAGAATCGATATATCGGTCGGCTTGATATTGGAGCTGAAGATATACCTTTTTATTTTTTTAGTTCTTCCTCCAATGGACCGTTTCAAATCAATAATGGCGATGAAAGAATCGATTTAATCACACAATCCAGTTCTGGAGATACCCTTCGTTTGAAATTCCCCTCTTTTGACTCATATCTTATATTTCATAGAGAGACGATGAAGGGATATTGGTATTACCCTTCAAAAGGAAACTACAACATCCCTCTTTCCTTTGATACGGCATATGCGATGGGAAATGTTTTTCAAACAAACTATGCAGATGTATCTGGAAATTGGGAAACCGTTTTTTCAGAAAACACTGAGGATGAATACAAGGCAGTTGGAAAATTTATTCAATCTGGGAACCGACTTAAAGGTACATTCCTAACCGAAACTGGAGATTACAGATATCTCAATGGTTTTGTGGACAATGGAAATATACAACTCTCCTGTTTTGATGGGGCGCATGCATTTTTGTTCAAGTCTTCAGGTAATGACAATAAACAGAAGGGTATTTTCTATTCTGGAAAACACTGGACAGAACCTTGGGTAGCTGTAAAAAATGACAACTTTAGTCTAAGCAATCCAGATTCCCTTTCATGGGTTAAGCCAGATGTCCCAGTCGCCTTTCAGTTCTCAGATGTTAATGGAAATATGGTTTCTCTGTCCGATTCAAAATTTGAAAATAAAGTGAAGGTCATTCAAGTGCTTGGAACATGGTGTCCCAATTGCTTAGATGAATCTAAATTCTTAGTTGAGTTACTCAAAAGTGTTCCTAAAGAAAAGATAGAAGTGATTGGTTTGGCTTTTGAACGAGATAAAACACAAGAAAAGCGCATAAAAAGAGTCAAAGATTTTGTTCAATCTAATAATTTTCCCTCGAACTACAACATTCTTATAGCAGGAAGGGCCAGCAAGAAAGAGGCGGCTGAAGCCTTACCATTTCTAAATCATGTTATGTCTTTTCCTACCACGATTCTTCTGGACCAAAAGAACAATGTAATCAACGTTCATACAGGCTTTAATGGCCCAGGAACTGGAGGGGTATTTGAAGAATTCTCAAAGAATTATAAACTCAAAATTCAGCAGCTTATATGAGTCTAAGGCTCCCTTTTTTAGTTGTACTGCTCTGCCTAAGTGTTGATATTAAAGCTCAAAGGTCATTAGACCTCAGTAATGACAGCTTGAGGATTCTCATTGCAGATACTTCAAATGTGCGTTGGCAGATCATGGGCTACTGTTTACTCTCAACTAAGTATTTTCAGAATCAAGACAGCACCAGCCTTTTCATTAAAGAAGCGAAAAAATTGGCTGAAAAACTGAACAATCCCCAGGTAGATGCTAAGATACTAGGCACAGAAGGGGTGATTGATCTTATGACAGGCCGATACGATTCCGCAATGGCTTGTTTTGAAAAAACCTTGCAACTCGGCAAGGATCTTCATGATTCTGATATGATCAGTACTTCACTTACGAATTTGGGTGTTATTTACCAGGAAAAAGGAGACTTTGCCAAAGCTATTGAGATCCAGATTCAAGTTTTGGATATTGAAAAAGCCTTAGGCTATGAATCCATCTCAGCCTATACCAATATAGGAGGTATATACAGCCAACTATTGAATTCAGAACAAGCCTTTTATTATTATCATAAGGCCTTTGGCTTATGCCATAAATATGATGACAGAACTGGAAGCATTCAAACCGCAATGAGCCTAGCAGCTGAACATCAATTTGTTGGCGCACTTGATTCGGCTGAACATTACAACAAAATAGCTTTTGATCGGGCATTAGAAATTGATGATGATTTCAACATTTGCAAGGCACAAGTTAACTTCGGCAAAATTGAATTGAGCAGAGGTAATTACGAACAATCTATGGCCTGGCTGAGACAGGCCCAGCTAAAAACAGCTAACTCCGCGGATGATAAACTCACCATGGAAACATTCTCCAATATCGGAATCGTTCATGGGCAACTCGGTAATCACGATTCTGCATTATACTATCTAAAAGAGCCCAATGACTATTTTAAGAAAGAGAACTTCCTTGAACTAAGAATGATTGTTCTTGAAGGTATCGTAAATGCACATCGAGGAAAGAACAACCTTAAAAAAGCCATTCTTTTTAATGACACTTTAAACATTGTAAGAGACTCCTTATTTTCCAAAAACAAGTACTTAATCTTTCAAAATGCTGAATCCAAATTTCAAAATGAGAAACTCAGAGCGGAAAAAGCCGAAGGTGAAAAGAAGGTGCTGCAAGTCAAACAAGAAAATGATAGACAGAAGGTCTTTTTATTAATACTCGGTATTTCAATCGCGGTGGTGACAATTTTCGGCTTGGTATTCCTACTTCTCGCCTATAGAAGAAAGCTCCAACTTCAAAAGCAAAAAATTGAAACCGAACGTGAACTTACCAAACTTGAACAAAATGCACTCAAAGCTCAAATCAATACTCACTTTATTTTTAACGCTTTGGACTTGGTGCGAAGTTACTTGAATTTAAATCAAATTGAAGAAGCAAAAAATCACATTGGGGAAGTTGCCAAATTGATCAGACTGATCCTTGAAAATGCTTCAGAACCTACAATATCCTTAGAAGATGAGATCAATTGCCTAAGAACGTACTTGAAGATCTGTCATCGCCTCTTCAATCGTTCTTTTGATTACGATGTGCATATCGCAAACGAAATAGATTCAAGCAAAATATCCATTCCACCACTATTACTGCAACCTTTACTTGAGAATGCAATAATTCACGGAAGAGGAAATTCTGAGGAGGAGGAAAAGAACAAAATCACTCTTGAGTTCAACATGAAAGACGAGTTGCTACAATGCAAGGTTTCCAATGATACCCAAAATGAACAGGAATCCAGGTTTCATGAATTAAAACGAAAATCAATGGGGATGGAAATCACACAAACACGACTTGAGAATTACAATGCTCAGTTTGACATTCAATCGAATCTATCAAAGGAAAACGAAGAAGGCAGAATCACCGTAAGCTTTCAAGTTTATGCAGAACAGTCCTACTAAAATCGAAACAAAAGTCTTTATTTTACGTATGCAAATTGTAATAAATCAGTAATATGCAAAAAATTTACTTTTCCTTAATTATTGGATTATCAGCGCTTTATAGCTACAGCCAGACAGGCCCATCAAGTGGTTCAGCTGTAGTTCAAAATGGAGCTGGAACGTCCTGGACCAATACTGGAAATCTTTTTAGCTCAGATGATAATCGAGCAGAATGCACACCAGGAAATGGAAATAATTCAAGAAATCTAAACATAGATAATTTTGGTTTTGCAATTACAGATGGTGATGACATTGATGGTATCGAAGTCCATGTAGAGTGGAGTGCCAGTTTTGCGAATAGAATCTATCAAGACAGAGTAAGATTATTAATTGCTGGTGTTACTAGTGGAGATAACAAATCTACCGGAGCCGCTATAAGCACTACCGAAACAACTACTACTTTTGGTGGTCCTACTGATACATGGGGATTAGCACTTACAGAAGCGGACATAGAACATGCTGATTTTGGAGTAAGATTAAGAGTAAATCAAAGTGGCGGTGGAACAAGAACTGGATATATTGACAATGTGTCTATTACAGTTTATCATAGCTCTGGTGGGCCTACGACTTTTACAACAACAACTTCTGGTGATTGGAACTTGGGTACAACTTGGAATCAGACAGCCTGCGCAAGCGGATGCGTTGCAGGAGTCGATTTTCCAGGAACTGGAGATATAACTAATATTAATGGAGGACACACAGTTGATATTCCCACAGGTGTAAGCGCCACATGCGATGATTTGACGCTTAATGCTGATGGTTCTACGAACAGTGCCAGTATTTTAAACCTAACTTCATCCAGCACCTTGACTGTAGAGGGAGATTTGCATTTGGCGGGAGCAGCTCCCACAGCAACGGTTACCAATGAAATTAACATGAACAGTGCTATAGTTAGCGTGAACGGCAATCTAACTCTTGATGCTTATAAAAGTGGTAGTGACCGTTTTCATCAAACTATTGATGTAGGTGCCACTGGAGTACTATCCATTTCTGGTGACGTTACCACAACCGACAACGGAGGAGCTCAAGGAACAGCTCAAATTGATGCATCAGCTGGGGGAACAGTAGTATTTGGTGGAAGCATCACATTGGCTGAATCAGATGAAGATCTTCAAATTGGTTCAGGTGCCAATATAACGTACAATGCCGCAGGCGCTCAATCCATCATTCGAGACAACAGCTGGGATTACGAAAACTTGACTTTATCGGGAAGTGGCGTCAAGACTTTATCGGGTAACATCAACGTAAATGGAACGTTATCACTTCAAGGCACAGCCACATTCAGTGATGGAGGCAATAATTTGACCTATGGAAATACATCAAGCCTTGAGTATGCTGGCAGCAGCACCCAAACACCCGGAGATGAGATGAATGCTACCAATAACGTACA
Source organism: Flavobacteriales bacterium (assembly GCA_022763165.1). GTDB lineage: Bacteria > Bacteroidota > Bacteroidia > Flavobacteriales_G > JALEGO01 > JALEGO01. The sequence continues at coordinate 3,392 of JALEGO010000532.1, read as the reverse complement.
AACACTGATCATCAACAACTCAAATGGAGTACAGCTTGGGTCTGATGAAACTATTGATGACAACTTAACATTAACTTCAGGAAAGCTAGATTTAGGAGCCAATAACCTGACAGTGGCCACTGCGGGAGGGATAACAGGAGGAAGCACTTCAAGTTATGTTTACACCTCCGGAGCTGGTGAATTAAGAATGACCACTTCAGGAAGTACAACATATCCCGTTGGACTTAATGCTTTTTACAATCCAATCGTATTGGATCCCAGTTCTGAGGTAGAGTATCAAGTAAGAGTATTAGGTTCTTTTTCAAATGCCCCAACCGATGGAAATCGCGTGGCAAATGTTGAATTTGATATCAACACAAGCGCAAGTCCTGGAAATACAAATATTACTTTGGAATGGGATCAATCCCAAGAGGCAGTGAACTTTCAGAGCAATGATGCAACCGTTTATATCGGCCATTACAATGGAAGCAGTTGGGATGAATACCCAGGAGTCTACAACGAGAACAGTCCTTCTGCAGGAAGGTCCACAGTAACCATTCTTAACTATAATGATGGCTATTCCCCATTTGGAGTTGGAGCAGGTTCGGGAGCACTTCCGGTTGAACTTACAAGCTTCTCAGCCGAAGAAGAGAATGATGCCAAAGTACATCTTCATTGGACCACCAATTCAGAGATAAACAATTCTCATTTCGTCATAGAGCGATCTCAAACTAATGATGGATTCGAGCCTATTGGACAGTTACAGGGTTCGGGGAATTCTAATGTTCCCAAAGACTATTATTTTGTGGATGAAGATCCTTTTCTAGGTGAATCCTTCTACAGATTGAAGCAAGTAGATTTCGATGGTAATTTTGAATATTCTAAAGTCATAGCTGTTACAACAGAACATGATAATAGCGCCTTTGATGCCAACAAACACCATTTTGTTGTTTTTCCAAACCCCTCATCTGGAGAACAGGTGTTTGTGAAGGCTTATGGTGAAGATCCTGATGAAAGAGTAAATATTGTCGTAACAGATAACATGGGTAAAATAGTTTCGACACAAGTCGTGATTACAGGACATGACGGGGAATACGTTACTGGCTTAGATGCTGGGGAAAAATTGGCTCCAGGAATTTATACTGTGAATGAGTTTTATCATGATGAAATTCAAAGTACTAAACTGATTATCCATGAATAAACTAATTCACTTTTAATAAGATTCCATTTTTTGGACGATCTGTTATCAAGGCAATGCTTTCTGGAGGAGTCTTCTGAATATATTCAAAGGAAAAGGCCTTCAAAAGCATCACTAAAACAACTTGCATTTCCATCATAGCAAAATTATTGCCAATGCAAATCCTTGGACCACCTCCGAAAGGCATATATCGAAACGCATTTTTCCGAAAATCGAAGTTTTCGAATCTTGATGGTCTGAATATCTCAGGATCACCCCAAAACTTTGGATCATTGTGCATGTGGTGAATTGACATTAAAATGTTGGCTCCAGCTTTCAGCGGATAAGGACCCAGTTGATCCTTATCCAAAGCAAGTCTCCCAATACCATAGGCAGGAGGATACATTCGCATTACCTCATGAATAAAGTTAGTGAGGTTTGTCAATTCGGTTAGGTGTGTTATACTAAATGTTTCGTTAGCAACAACTTGAGCCAACTCTTTTTTCAGTTTTTGATATTCCTCTTGATGGCTTCCTAAAATATAAAGTGCCCAACTCAATACGATGGCGGTAGTTTCATGTCCAGCAAGAAAGATGGTCAAAATCTCATCTCTTAATTGCTGATCATTCATTCGTTCTCCTGTGTCTACATCTTCAGCATCCATGAGCATATCTAATAGGTCGCCATGGCGGTTTTGGCCTTTTCGCTTTGCAGATATAATGCCATAAATAATCTGGTCTAAATCCTTTTTACCTGACTGAATGGTTCTGTTTATTTGATTCGGCACCCAAAAAGGCCATTTTATAGGACTTTCTATTCGTCTTTGTGTACCAAATAATGTCTTTTCAAGGGCTTCCTTTACGGTATCCGCATGGGAGGATTCATGAGTGCTTAACATTGTTCGACCAATGATATCAAGGGTAAGGCGCATCATTTCTGGATACACGTCAAGCTCCTTCCCTCTTTCTCTTTCCCAATCCAAAATGATGTCATTTGTGCTTTCCTTCATAAGCTCAAAGAAACCCGCTATTTTATTTCTGTGAAAACTAGGTTGCGCAAGTCTCCTCTGCCTAAGCCAATAATCTCCCTCACTTGTAAGCAAACCCTCCCCTAATACCAATTTGATTTGCTGATATACCATTCCTTTTACATAGTTCTTTGCGTTCTTTTGAAGAACATGCTGCAGATACTCAGGCTTAGAAATGACATAAAAGTGATTGTAGAAAGAACGAAATCTTAAGATTTCAGGATATTCTTGAGCATATTTATGGAAAAACTTCTTGGGGTCTTTGATCAGTTCCAAAGCCATCCCTGTAAACCAAGAACCCTTTGGACCTGAGGGGTATTGCATTTGTTGAGACCTCATCAACTCAAAGGTAATTGTTGTTCATGAATAAACCTTGTTACCCACATTTGTTTTCAAGTTATGAAAGCACTTGTAATATTTTTTATTGTCATGAACTTGGTTGAAGCATCAGCACAGAATAAGTTCTTTTTCATGGGTAAAGTAAAATCTACAAACATTAACACAAAAATCACTTTACATCTATTCGAAGATGGTCGACTCATTCAAACCATAATGAACAAAAAGAAATTTCAATTGGAACTAAAATTGAATAGTTCTTATGAGCTTATTTACAGTGCCCCCGGTTATTTTTCAAAATACTTAATTGTTGATACTAAAGTTCCAAGTTTATGCGCCCATTTTGATTTTGAACCGTTTAGGCTGAATGCCACACTCTTTTCTATTGAAAATGAAGAACAACATTATTTGAAGGATAACAAAACGGGCATAGTCAAATTCCATGAAAGTAGTGGCAAATTTCATTTTAAGGTTATCGAATTGTACAAACACAAAAAAGTGATCCAACAAATGGATAAATTGAAAAACGAGCCGATAGTAGAAGAAAAAGAAAAGAAACCTGAAAGTACGGTTTTAAGTCCCGTCAAAATTTTCCCAAATCCCGCAAGCACTCTGATTTTTATAAATGGCACTTCTGAAATACGTAACTATGAGGTGTTCAATATAAAGGGGCAATCAATTCAAAACATTGATGCTTCTCAAACACATTCCGGATTTGACATTTCATCCTTAGCATCAGGGATTTATTTCGTCAAGTCAAAAGATCTGAAAGGCAATACCGTAGGAATGGGTAGATTTGTAAAAAGATAAACCATGAGATTCTTAGTTTTCTTACTCCTATTTTCTCTTCAAATGAACTTATCAGCCCAAGAC
>JALEGO010000531.1 GCA_022763165.1 Flavobacteriales bacterium | reverse complement strand
TTATCGATGACTTGTGAAGTTATCTTATAATTTACATTGTAAACTTCAAGCTCCAATGACCCGCCAATGTACCTAAAAAGGTTAAATGTATCCTCTATAAAATCATTTTCAGAGGCAATCACATTTACTATCATTCTGATGGAGTCGTTTATCATTGTGTCAGTTTTGTAAGGTGTAATGTAAAGTTCCTCTTCAAATGACTTTCTATTAGATTGATTTGTAGGTCTAGAATTCTTCACTTCACATGAAATAATTCCTATGATTAGTAATATTAGAATAATTATTCGGGTCATTGATTTTGGTAGTTTTAAGTAAATCCCTTAAACAGAAGCTCAACTTTGGATTGCAGTTTTCCAAAATCAGAAACTAAGGAAATCGACTTGTCATTATGACCTTTATTGAAGGCCTGTATTCTTTCATGTATAATATTTGTGGAATGAGAAATCTTATCAGCTGTTCTTTCATGAATATTTAGCTCACTGCTTCCTCCATCTGAAATCGAAATGACAACATCATTTTGCATAGCATAAATCTTGAATTCAACCCACCCATTTTTTCTGACGCGAGCACCATGTTCCACGGCATTTTCGATAATTGGTTGAATCAATAGAGGGGGTATAAATACAATGTCACTTTCAATGTCTTCGGAAATGGAGGTTTTCACTTCAAGCTCCTCCCTAAAACGCAATTTTTGAAGCTTTAAATAGTGTTCATTCATTTTGATTTCATCCTCTAGAGGAATCATCTCAAATCTAGAAGCATCCAAAAATGAACGCATTAGTTTAGCTAAACTGACAATATACGCTTGAGTATCCAAAACAGATTCCTTTGTAACAAAAGTTTGCAGACTAACTAGAGCATTGGAAATGAAATGTGGATTCATTTGTGATCGCAGTAGTTTCATTTCAATCATTTTGGCCTCATGTTTCAGTCTTTCAGATAAAGCCTCTTTCTGTTTGGCGAAGAGTATGAAAATCAATATGATGAACAATACTATTAGCGTAAATGAAACAATAATCCAGAGGTTCTTTTCTTGCTCTTTATTGAGACTCTGTTGTTTTTGTATTACCTCTTCATCAAGAGCAATTCTTTGGTTTTGCATATCCGATATTAGCTCAAGCTTTGTGGCTCTCAATTCGTTGGTTATTTGCCAAAGCCTCTGATTCAGTTTTAATTGCCATTCATAATATTCTTGATCAAGTTTTAGTACTTTATTGGATGACTCTAGATAATCATGAAGATCTAAAAGTGGTCTTATGCTAAGAAAATTGAGATTCGAGGCATCAATGCTAACGAGAGCTTGAATTTTTTCTCTGGCAATGCTAAAGTCTTCTTTTATTAGATGAAGTTTTACCTCGAATACGCGATGTTGGATGCTTAAAGATGCGTTTGGAAATTGCTGGAGTTTATTTTGCAATTCATTTATGTAAAATTCGGCTTCTGCACTGCCCGACATAAGTTGTACACGGCACATCTTAATGAGAAAAGTAGTAATTCGATTCTTTGTATTCATAGAATCAATAAGACTTTTGGCCTTGTATAAGACACCAATAGATTTTGAAAAATCGTTCTTTTTTAAATAATAATCACTTTGAAAAAAGAGTCCTTCAAGTATGAGGTCATCTAAATTGTTTTCTCGAGCAACTTTAAGACCGTTGTTGCAGTATTCAATAGCTTTCTCATAAGTGTTTGGGTAGTTTAAGTAGGCCTTACATAGCATGTACGATGCTCTGATGTGTGCATCGTTATCTATGTTTTGACTTTGTTTGAATAGCTTTAGTCCATTGGTTATAACATTTTCCCAATCTCCAATTCTGCTATTTATCAGAAGTAGTTTATTCTTAGAGAAGAACTGAGCACGTTTATTGTTGGAAAGCTCTGCTTTACTGCTGGCTAAAAAAGAGTACCTCCAAGCTTTGTCTGTGTTTCCAGAGTTCCACTCTAGTTCAGATAGAATGCTGTATAAGAATGTGAGTGATGTAATGGAGTCAATTTGTTCAAAACCCTTAGCCGCTGACTCATAATAGTACTTAGCAGAATCCAGCTGTCCGACTTTTTCGAATGACAGACCTTTGTACAATAGACTTTTGGTTTGATAAAAGAAAAGAGAATGTGATGCTTGATGTTCTTCAAAGTATTGTGAGTAAGCCTGGTTTAGTTTTGTCCAAAGTTGATAGTCTTTTATTTGCTCAATTGAATGAATCACTGTTTCGTGATCAATTTCCGAAGATGCTATCATTTCCATAGCAGATTTGAACATCATCGAATCCTTTTGTGAGGTGCTTTGGGCATAGCAAAACGTACTAATGCTCAGGTGTAACCAGATGGTTGACAGAAAAATAAATCTAAACCAAACCATAGAATATCGTTAAAGTTATTAATTTCACCCAATATGAAATTTCTCATTTTAGAAGACGAAGAGAGTCCTTTTGAGTTGATAAGCAGTTATATTGAGGAGCTTTCGGTTGACTCGGAAGTTCAGAGATTTAAGAAAGTTTCTGAGGCAATAGAGTATTTAGAGACTCAAAAAGCAGACATCATTTTTTTAGACTTGGACTTAGATGGAGAATGGGGGATGGATATTTTTGAAGTGGAGGCGGTGCACAACATTCCTATTGTGGTGACCACATCATATGATAATTACGGTATTCAGGCACTTAAATTGAGTGCCGTAGACTATTTAGTCAAGCCTTATGATTTTGAGGAATTTTCAACGGCTTTCGAAAAAGCGGCAAGACTTAAGAATCTTAAAACCTTGAAGTTGAGTTATGATGTTTTGTCTAACAATCTGCTAAACCTTACTAAACCGAAGATTTTAATACATGGGGTGAATGATGTTCACATTGTGTTTTATAATGATATCTTATACATCGAATCTGATGGCAGTTATTCTAAAATAACACTTAAGAGTGGTGAAAGCATTGTTTCTTCCAAGAATTTGAAACACTTTAATTCAATTCTTACAGCTCCAACATTTTTTAGATGTCATAGAAGTTTTCTGGTAAATTCTGAGAGTATTAAGAGTTACAACAAAAAAACATTGAAATTGAAGCTATTCAACGGGCAAGAAGTGCCAATTTCTGTTAGAAGAAAGGATGAAATCTACGAAATATTAAAATAATCCTTACAATCCAAAAGTTCTTTTCTATTCAAGTTTAGATTATTTTAAATAATCTGCTTCCCAACGTTTACAAAATCATTCCGGACTAATACAAAGTCTCCACTAAAGGCGGGTAACTCAGGTATATTTTTGCAATTCATTAATTGTTAAGTTATATATCATGAATATCAGCAAATACCTGATAATATTTTTTATCACATTTTTCCAAATTTCGGTTTATTCACAAGGCAGTTTGGGGGCAGACTCTATTTCAACACCACAAGCACCAAATGCAGCTTCTTTGGGATTATATGGGGATATTCCTGTCAGTTTTCATACAGGGGTTCCGAACATTTCTGTACCTATATTCAACGTACAGGATGGCGCCCTAGAATTACCCATAAGCATAAGCTATCACAGTTCAGGTGTTAAAGTAGAGAGTGTTGCCTCATGGGTTGGTCTTGGTTGGTCGCTCAATGCAGGAGGTGTTATCAGTAGAACCATTCATGGGATCAAAGATGAAGGTGGTATTTCTCCAGAGTTTCAAAATACAGAGGGGTATTATGAAACATTTGGTACAACCGCATTGGATACAAATAACATGTTTGATGTTAACGGTTCGTCATTTTGGACGCGAATAGCAAATAATGAAATTGACGGCCAAAGTGATATGTATAATTTCAATTTTAATGGTTATTCTGGGGTCTTTTACTTTGATGAAAACAGAAAAGCAAGATTTCGCAACCATCAAGATCTAAAGCTTCACGTTGAATTTGATGAGCAAGTAGATCCAATAAATGATATGCATAGCAGATTCGTTTATTTTGTGATTACCACACCCGATGGTACTAAATATTACTTTGGAGGAGATGAAAATGGGGCTAATATCAATGCAATAGATCGTGTTTTCAGTAGATCTTTAAATTTTAACAATAGTGTTATCCCGGAAGTAACAGCATGGCATCTAGTGAAGGTTGTAGATCATAATGATGCTATTCAAATTACTCTTGATTATGAATCTCAAACGTTTACGACTCAAACGCTTGGTACTTGGAGAAGCTCAGTTGATGTTTATGATGTGTTTCATGGCAGCTCGGGTCAAGGGACCTTTGACGATGGAAGCATTACCAATTTAAATCTAACTCAAGAAGCGCGATTATCTAAAATAACATCTACAAATCACGAAGTTAATTTTATAGCGAAGGATGCGAGAGAAGATCTTGGTTCTAGTTCATATTTTACAGGAACTATTTTTGGAGGCAACTTACCTGCAAATACAGATCCTCAAGCCAAAAGATTAGAACAAATCGTGATAAAAGGTAGAAAAGGATCATGCCTAAAAACAATTGATTTTACCACTGACTATTTTCAATGTAATCAAATTAGCTATTTGACTCCTTATAACCCTTTAACTTCGGCCGCAGGTGCTGGAAATCCTGACTTGAAAAAGCTAAGACTTTTGAGCATAGAAGAAAAAGTTTGTAATGGTCAGTCAATTGATCCCATATCCCATACATTCAAGTACGTTGATCAGGATTTTGGTGATGTAGGTGCGCAAATTCCCGGTAGGCTGTCTTTGAGTCAGGATATGTGGGGGTACTTCAATGGTGCTCTTGGAAATACTACACTCTTGCCAGATCGTCCACATAAATATATTCCTGCACAAGACGTAGGTTATACACCAAGTCCGTCATTGATAAATCTTGGGTTTGAACAAAATTGTTCTGGAGTGCCTACAAATTGTGATTGTGAGGATGTAAACAAGTCTGTTATTTCTGTCGATGATGTTATTCTAACACCAAATTGGAATGATCATATGCAGATCTCAATCGATCTTTCACAAAAAGATTTTTGTAATGGAAACCCTAACAATGGAGCTCCATATACTGTTCAGCTAAATATTTATAAAAAGAATATCGATGGCACTGAGTCATCAGTGGCATCAAGGATTTTTGGATTTGATCAACAAAACCCTTCAGCCGATGCCAGCTTTAAGATAAAGGTTCCAGTTGACCCCGGCTTTAATTATATCGAGAGAGGTAATATTTATAGAGTGGAGCTGGCTAAATATGGAAATTCTGCAGACAAACCCTTTAAGATGGATTTGAGCGTTGATGAGTATAATTCTGGATTGGCAAAATATGATTTGTATCCTCAGTGGAATGATAACATAAAAAAATATAACCATCCAACTTTACCTATTCAGGTAAACTCCTTTCTAGCTAATAGAATTCCGGATGCACAAAAAATGAAGTTTGGTATTCTTAAGCAAGTAACATATCCTACTGGAGGTAGAACGACATTCGACTTTGAACCTCATGATTATAAAAATAGCTATAATGAATTCACAAAGACATATGTTGATGGTACCTTCAATTGTCAGCCCGGCAATAGCTGTGCGGACTGTCAAAATAATAATGCAGCAGAAGTTAATGGACTTCAATTTACCCTAGCAGACAATTCCGAGTATTATAGCGTTGAGGCTACCGCAACAAGACCTAATCCAAATGATGGATTTACGGGCTGCCCTACTACTACATCTCCTTTGGATGGAATGTTTTACATTATTGATGAACAAACTGGTGAAAGAAGAGAATTCGCAATGCTTCTTG
>JALEGO010000530.1 GCA_022763165.1 Flavobacteriales bacterium | reverse complement strand
TATTTCACTTTGAGCAGCCAAGGAAACCATTTTATCAACGAGTCTGATGTCTTTAAATTTGATATGTATATTTTTTTGCATTTCAAAAGCGGTCGGTACTTCATTTTTTGTGTTGCTGAATAGTTTCTTGGCTAAATCCGATTCGAATATGGGTATCATTGAGATCATGTCAACATAGATATTTTCTTTTGGGATTTCTAGACTTTCTAAGGCATTTAAAAAATTGTTGATCCGAACATTGATCAATTCATCCGTTTGCGCTGCAGTCTCGCCTGACTGAATCAAATTAAACACAATGAGAAAGTCGGTAGCCTTTATATTTACTAGGACCTTTGATTGAATTCCAATTTGATTTTCTGATAGTCTAACGTTGTAGTCGTTATGGCTTTGCAGGCCAGATAAGATTTGCGCTGAGCTTTTCCAATTTGAGTAAGAATTGCCATTGAATTCGATGTTATTTGAAGAACGCTGAGCGAATATTGAGAAACTTAATATCAGCAAGAGACTTAAAATAGAATTTTTCATAATTTGAGTTTTGACGAAAATCATACAAATTTGAGTTGGAATTAAAACACATTTAGTCATATAGTGATTTCAATAAGTGGAAAGATCATCTGAACTAGAGAAAGATTTCAAGGAATGGTTTTTAGAATAGAGGAGTTTGTCTAAATTTGACATCAAATGCATAGAATAGAGGAAATTCAGTCGTTTCGAATCATTGGTTCTAGAATCTTTACTGCCTTAGCCTTTGATGAAACTGCCTTCTTATGGCAGAAATTTAGAACTCAAGAAAAAGAAATTCAACATCGAATTGGTTCTGATTTGTATTCTATTCAAAAGTTCCCAAAAGGGCTAAACTGGTCCACATTTAACGCGAACACACTTTTTGAAAAATGGGCAGGAGTTACAGTTTCAGATGATTCAGAGCCTCCTTTTGGTCTATTGGATACAATAATACCTGGAGGCAGATATGCAGTTTTCAACTATAAGGGAGCTGTTTCTGGTTATGGAGATTTTTTTACTAAAATCTTATTTGAACATCTTCCTCAAGCTGGTTTAGAATGGGATGAACGCCCACAGTTTGAGGTGATGAAAGCAGATTATCTAGGCCCAAACAATCCCGAATCTGAAGAAGAAGTTTGGATCCCTATAAAATAGGTTTCTTGATCATCATTTAAAACAAACATTCTTATATTTGCGATCCTTAGAATGATTAACCTAAACTATTTATTATGATTATAAGGTATACTGGATTACTTATGATGGTTCTTGCGGCCATTTCAATTAATACGCAAGCACAGGTTTTCTTTACTGAAGACTTTGAGGGACCCATGGACCCTGGTACTGATTTGCCAACTGGTTGGTTGGAAACAGGAAGCTCAACTGACGGCATTTGGTCCACTGGAGATGCCACCGCAGCAAGTTCAGCATACATTACTTGGCCAGTGCCTTCAACTGGAACCAATTTTGCTTACACCAATGATGATGATTGTAATTGCGATAAAAGTGTTGATAGAATATATCTTCCAACACAAAACTTCACGGGAATGGTTGCTGTGAATCTTACTGCTGATGTATACCTTAACGGGGGTTATGGTGAAATGCTGACCTTAGAAATTAGTACTGATGGAGGAACTACTTGGGTCAATGAGCACACATTTGGTACAGATGCAAATAATTGGCAAGAAAATATAACTGTGGATTTGACTAGCTATGCTGGAAATTCATCAGTCATTATAAGTTTTTTGTATAATGATGCAGGAGTATGGGCTTACGGAGCAGGCATAGACAATGTTGAACTTACCCAACTTGCTTCTGCTGATGATATAGGAATTGTTGATGTTGCAGGTGAGTATACAAGAATCCCAGCAAGACAGTCTACTGCTATGACACTTGAAGCAGACGTCTCTAACAACGGTGTTACTAACGTTGTGGATGCTCAGGTTATTTCAAATGTGTATTTGGGAGGATCATTAGTGTTTGCTGACACAAGTGCCGGTAATATTATAAATGTAGGTGATACCAATACGATTTCTGTTGGTACATATGCCCCAACTGCAGTTGGAAGTTATGATGTTGAATATATTATTAGCTCAGCAGGTATCACAGATAACAATGCTTTGAATGATACGGCATGGTATTCATTTGATGTTACTCAAACAGCGTATTCTAGAGAAAATGGATCAGTTACGGCAAGTATAGGTGTGAACGGAATGGGTAATACTGCCATTATTACTACATTGTTTGATGTAAATGCTGCTGGAACTTTGGATTCAGTTGCTTCAATACATAATAGTGCTGTATTTGGAGATACTGTTCAGTTTTTCGTATATAATATGAACGCAGATACCCCAAATGCCATTATTGGAATGAGTCCCTTTTATGTTATTACTGGTGCGGACACTTTAGGTCCTAAATTTACTCCTGTTGTGCCCATAACTGCTACAGGCGGTGGAGCGTTGACACTAAATCCCGGTCAATATTTCATAGGTGTTCAGGAATTTACTACGACAAATAACTATGCCTTGGATGTTACTAGCGGAATTTTTACACCGATGACATCATATGTTAATGTTAATAATGGACCATGGACCACAATCGAAGATGCTGGGTTCCCTAGTGCTCCATCTATCTGGGGATTCTTCACGAATTGTTCTCCAACAATTACTTCAACAATGGCTGAACTAGATCCATCGTGCTTTGGTTCAACTGACGGAACAGCAATAGCAGCTGGTGTTGGAGGTACTTTCCCTCCTTATACTTATTCTTGGGATGCTAATACAGGTAGTCAAACTACTGGTACAGCTGTTAACTTGGGTGTAGGTACTTATGTTGTGACAATTGAGGATGGAGCAGGTTGTACAATTACTGATACAGCTACTTTGCAACAGCCTACCGCTTTGACTGCTTCAGCTACAGATAATGGTAATAACTCGGCAATTGTAACTGCAGGAGGTGGAACACCTTCATATTCTTACATGTGGGATGCTAGTGCTGGAAGTCAAACTACTCAAGTAGCGACTGGCTTGACACAAGGTAACACTTATACTGTTACTGTTACAGATGCAAATGGATGTACTGTAACCGATACTGTTACAATTCCTGTTATTGTATCATTGTCGAATGTTGATGCTGTACAAGCTGTTAAGGTTTACCCAAATCCAGCGACAGATTTAGTTAATATTTATGCACCAAATCTTGAAGCTCAAGAAGGTGTTGCTTTCATAAGTCTTACTGACGTTTCAGGGAAGCAAATTAGCGCTCAGACTCAATACGCAGGAAATAGTCTTTATCAGATTGATGTTGCCAATTTTGCGGCAGGAACATATTTCTTGAAATTGAACGATGGTTTCCAGACTACTGTAAGACGCATCGATATAATAAAATAATTTAGATAATTACCTTCTAAAAGGCTGGCCTCGTGCTGGCCTTTTTTGGTTTTAATCCTCCTTAAAAAAGTATCATGTTTAGACTGATAGCAATGTTTTCGGTTCTTATTATAGTTCAAAGTATGGTGGCGCAAAATCACACTGTGGGAACTATTCGATTGGAATCTGGAGCCTATGACGGGTTTAATATCCTAAACCCTCTGGCATATGACACTACTTATATTATTGATAACTGTGGTAGGGTTGTGAACCAATGGCATGGTAATTATTCTAACGGCATGTTTGCCGAAGTTACAGTAGGCGGTACTTTGTTTAAGTCTGGGATATCCACCGTCAATACTTCCATACACGCTGGGGGAGGAAGTGGTATTTTACAAGAGTTTGATTGGAATAACAATTTATTATGGGAATACGAAATTTCTGATTCTACACATCGATTGCATCATGACTTGGAGATTTTACCAAATGGAAATCTTTTGGGAATTGCTTGGGAACGAAAGGATTCTCTTGACTGCGTTAATGCCGGAAGAGATACAAGCACCTTAGCTTCAGGAGAAATGTGGTTTACCGCTATCTATGAGATACAACCAGTTTACCCAGATTCGGCTTTGATTGTTTG
>JALEGO010000529.1 GCA_022763165.1 Flavobacteriales bacterium | reverse complement strand
CCAATATTGCTATTTGGGAATAAGGTGCAATGCAATATTTGTGATTCCAAATACAAGAAGTTTCTCTCTTATGGGCAAGGAAATGCGCATCGTGCGAATGTGCTTTGTCCAAATTGTCTGTCTCTTGAAAGACATCGTGCTATGTGGAAGTATTTGCAGGATGAGACCAAGTTCTTTTCAGCGCATCTTAAAGTTTTACATATTGCTCCCGAGCAATGTTTCTATGGTAGATTTAGAAAAATGAAAAACTTAGACTATACCACTGGAGATCTTTATTCGCCTTTGGCAGACATTAAGTTTGATTTACATGAAATCCCTCTTGAAGACAATACTTATGATGTTGTTTTTTGTAATCATGTTTTAGAACATGTTGATGACGATCACAAGTGTATGACAGAGTTGCATAGGGTATTAAAACCGGGAGGCTTTGCAATTTTACAGGTTCCAATAGACTATACTCGCGAGGAGACGTATGAAGATCCATCGATTACATCCCCTGAGGATCGTGAAAGAGAGTTTTGGCAGAAGGACCATGTTAGACTGTTTGGAAAAGATTATCCAAAAAAGCTGGAGGCGGCAGGTTTTAACGTGGAAAGTAACGATTTGATTGCTAAGTTGCCTGAGGCCGCTCGAGAACGGTTGAAGATTGATACAAGCGAAATCATATATGTTGGTAAAAAATAACTAAAACTTTATCACTCTTTTGGCTTGCATTGAATTTTCATTTGTTACTCTCAAGTTGTAAAGCCCACTTGGCAAATGGTTCATATCTATTTCGTTCAAACCCTCTTGAAGATTTCCTTGATGTACAAGTTGACCTTTAAGATTCGTTAATATCACCTGTGACTGAGTATTCACGTAAACCTTAATAAAATCCTGAGTGGGATTAGGGTAAAGTTCTAATTGCAAATCCATTATGGTCTCACCATTCACTGAACTGGAGTTGCTGCTAGTGCAATATGGACAATCAATAGTGGTCACCGCACCTGAGTATCTTGAAAAAGCTGGAATAGCTCCCTGTCCATCTGGTCCAAAAAATGGAAGACTACCCTGTGTGATCCAATTCGTTGTTTCATTCAGGTAACAGCTTTTGCCAAGACTGTCTTGACTAACTTGTGTGTTATTGATATTACTTGAAAGTCCGTTGCAGTCCAAGCCAAGAGATAATGGAAAGTTCAAAAGGTTCGTTTGATTGAAGGCAATTGTATGAGATTGAGAATTTACATCATATGCGCTTGCATCATTTGCAATCAACAATTGATTATCATTATAGCTGCAACTTCCATCGTCCTGAACTCTAATTAACATTGGAGTATAATTTCGATACACCATATTTAAAATGTCATTGTCAACATTCTTAACATTATCGATTGTTATACCGTTTGTTGGTGTAAGAACGTTTGAGCTCAATTTACCTTCTACATAATTACCTTCTAGTAAATTCGTAGCAGGGGCGTTCCCGTGCAAAACAATATCTGATGTTGGCCAAGCCAAAGCCGTTCCCAATACATAATTATATGCTCTTGAAGCTCTTGTATAGTTGTATCCAAAAACGTTATTCCTAGCATGGTATTGGATGACCAAGGCATGTCTGCAGTTTTCAATGATGTTATTTTCGATCAGGCATCGGTCTGAATGGTTATTTGCATTTCCTCCAAAAGCAATACCATAACCTTGTGTGCCACCAATATTAGAACCATGAATCCAGGCATCATCAAAATGATTGCCGACTATCGAAATGTGATTGCTTGCATTCAGCATGATATGTGAACCAAGACCCATACTTACTTTGACGCCTTTTACACTGCAATAAGAAGATTGTGAAATGTGAATAACTGAAGTGTTGATTACATCAGCCTCTATGGATTTTGCATCTTGCAGGCCTTGTCCAAATCTGCTCGTTAAATCAATATGCACGAATTCAAGAGCTGCATTGGAGCAACTATTCATTTCAAAAATATTGTCTTTACTAGATTGATTCATGATGAGGAAGGTAGTTTGAGTAGATCCCTGACCATGAAGCATGATATTGTCTTTTAGTTGGATGGGCTCATCTGTTGTGATTTGATATGTTTTTGCATCAAAAGATATTGAAATACGCCCAGAGTTATTAGAGGTTGAGAGTGAGTCAATTAGAAAGTTAATGTTCGAAGCATCCACTATGATTGTTTGGTTGGCAGTATTGTATAAGTGATTAAAATCAATAAAATCGAAAGACTTGATTATTACTTCGTTTGTATCACCACAATTGCTCCATATGTTTACTAAGGAATCGTTCACCAACGAACTGCTTGGAAATTGTGTTTTTTGCGCGTGTACTGAGAAATAGCATGCGACAATTAGGGATAGTGTAAGAACTTGTTTCATGTGAAAAATGTGATATTCTTTAATTTGTACGTGCTTATTTTACAAAAGGTTACGATTCCTTGTCACGCTCAAGAATAATTCTATGTGGCTTGAATCAGCGGATGTTTGCTTGGGTTATTTGTGTTTATAGAGTTTTTTGGCTCTTTCTTTGATGATGCGCTCTTTTTCCTCTTGTGTTTTCCACTTCTTTACGAGTACCCGCTCTTTCATTATCTCCAAGCCATTCATGGTAATTTTATCAATTAACTGGTTTAGCTGTACATCTTGCTCTCCTTCTAGAGTGGCATCAACGATATTGCCCGTTAAATTCTTAATTGTATCATTCTCTTCTCCAATAGCTAGACTTTCCAGGATTCCGATATACATGGAAAAAATGGTGTCGGAAATTGGTTTATGCAGATTGTCCACTATTTGTGGTCCTATTAGAGGTACCTTTTTCACTACTTTCAGATCTTCATTGTTCGCGATGAGTTCCCCGATTTTCAGTGTTATTTGTTCATGAATATCATCTCTCTTGGAATGATAATGCTCGGCTACTGAAGACTTGATTCGATCAGCAATGAGTACGGTTAATTCAGATTTATATGGAACGATTGCCTCTGTCAATATACTGGGCGAAGCGGGGTCTTTGTATTTCAGATCTTCTTGAACATTTTCAATTACATTGATTACAACGCGATCAGAAATTTCTTCGATAACAACGTTGTAATATTTTCTTGTCATTTTAAAAATTGGATAGCGTTTGAAATTAATGACACCTTGATTTTGTAACCTATATCCTAAAGAGAAAACGCGTAGAAGTCTTAATATTCTAAAAGAGCTTACTGGAAATAAACCGATAATATCGTACCAATGGAGAAATGGGTAAAAAAACCATTTGTAGTGTGTACGTTTCACAATTGCTACAAGCCATCGAAATAAAAATTCAATTACGAATATTGTGACGAAAATTCCATCGTAGAATAGAAAGTTAGGATGGATATTTGTGTTATAAAAGTTGAAAACGTTAAGGAAGTGGTCTTCTAGGTAGTTCTGTACAATTTGGCTATTGAAAAACCAATCTGCACCCATCCATAAAAGATTTATGATGACCAAGATGATCATAAAAACATCTAAAACGGTCATCCAGCCTTGAGGAGCTTTTTTACGTTTTGCCACTTCGAATATTAGTTTTCCTACCTTTGTACGAGTGATTCCAAAAGATGTTATAGACGAAATCTTTTTCTCAGCTAAAATTGATGAGGTTGTTGGTGATTATGTCACTTTGAAAAAGAAAGGAGCTGACTTCTGGGCATGTTGTCCTTTTCATGATGAAAAAACACCGTCTTTTAGCGTTTCACCTGTTAAAGGTATATACAAGTGTTTTGGTTGTGGTGAGGGTGGAAATGTGGTGGATTTTGTTATGCGCCATGATCAGTTGACCTATCCTGAAGCCTTAAGGCAGCTAGCCGAGAAGTACAACATAGATACCAAAGAAGAGACAGCCACTCCTGAGCAGATTGCCAAATCCAATGAAAGAGAAAGTCAATTCATAATTACCGAATTTGCGGAGAAATTTTTTAAAGATCAATGTCACCACACAGATGAAGGCAAGTCAGTGGCTTTGGCTTATTTGAAAAATAGAGGTTTTTCAGATGAGATTATTGAGAAATTTGGAGTCGGTTATAGTCCTGAGGCTTGGGACAGCTTTACTCAAGAGGCACTAAAAAATGGTTACAACCAAAAGTATTTACTTGATACTGGCTTGTCCAAGGATAAAAATGGAAGCCTCTATGATGGTTTTCGGGGGCGAGTAATTTTTCCAATTCATAATGTTACTGGTAAGGCCATAGGATTTGGTGCTAGAACTTTGAGGAAAGACAAAAAGATACCCAAATACCTCAATAGTCCCGAAAGTCTTATATACCATAAAAGTAAGGTGCTCTATGGTATTTATCAGGCGAAAAGAAAAATAGCAAAAGAGGATAATTGTTACTTGGTAGAGGGGTATACTGATGTGATGGCCTTACATCAAGCCGAAGTCGAAAATGTTGTTTCTAGTTCTGGTACTTCCCTCACTGAAGATCAGATCAAAGTTATCAAACGATATACTCAAAATATAACTTTCTTATTTGATGGAGACAATGCTGGAATTAAGGCAGCTTTTCGTGGAATTGATATGGTTTTGAAGCAGGGTTTAAATGTCAGAATCATTGCCTTTCCAGAAGGTGAAGATCCTGACTCCTTTTCACAACAAATGGACCCTGAAGACTTTAGAAGGTATTTGGAAGAAAATAAGACAGATTTTGTTGTTTTTAAAACAAACTTTCTCTCCAAAGGTGTCAAGAATGATCCAATTCTAAAATCAAAAGTCATCCATGAGGTAGTGGAATCTTTGGCTTTGATTCCCGATCAAATTACACGGGCAATTTATGTGCAAGAATGCAGTAGGTTACTCCAAATTGAAGAACAAGTTCTGCTCAATGAGTTGAATAAGCTGAGACGAAAGAAATTCTCTCGAGACGAACCTCCGCCTCCAAGCATGGAGCATCAGCCTTATAGAATCCAGGATGAACTGCTAACTGTTCCGGATGATAAAATTGATTTTGATGTATTTGAGAGGGACTTGACAAGAATTTTGTTGAGATACCATGATAGAATCATCAGTATTGAGAGGGGTGGTGAGTTCTATGATGTCGAAGTAGGCAAGTACATCGCTCATGAAATCACCAATGATGAACTTAGTTTTTCCAATGTGGTTTTTCAAAGTATCTGGGACTATTTCTTAAACTGCATATTGGAAGAAGAGGAGTTCAAAATTGAAACACTTTTGAGACATGAAAATGACAATCTGAGGAAAGAGGTGATTTCTTTGGTGAGTGATAAATACGGTCTATCGGATTGGGAAAAAAGGAGCATTATTGTCAATACAGAGGAGATGCTTCTGAAGAGAGCAGTGTTGGAAAGCATGTACACTTTCAAGCTTAAGAAGATTGAGCAAATGATTTTGGATGAAGAGAAAAGTATCCAAAACGATGTTTCTGATGAAGAATTGAACAATGCTTTGAAGAAGATAGTTCAGCTCAAAGAATTGAAACGCTTGATTTCGTTAAAAATCGGTCGCCCCATTTAGCCTGGAGATACAGTCGGACAATCGATGTTCGGTCTTTAAAAAACAAAAGGAGAAACCATAATGGCTTCTCCTCTCATTCACATTCTCCTATTTAAGATTATTTATTTAATAACTGCAAACCTTTTAGTGGCTTGGTGACCATTTGATTCAATTTGCAGGAAGTAATATCCTTTTTCAAATTCTGAAGTCTCAATTGAGAATCTATCAGTGTTAAAGTTTTGTGCTCTAACTACCTTACCGATTGCATCAATGATGGTAACTTTTCCAACTTGTGCATTTGGCAATTCTACATTCAAAATATCAGAAGCTGGATTTGGATACATATTTAACTCAGTTGCTAAATCAATAGATGAAACAGATGATGTTCCTGAAACAGTAACAGTTCCATTTGTTTGATTTACTGGATACTGAACTTGTGCAACATCAATCATGTTAACATTGGCAAAAGACAGATCCAAGTTCATATCAGCAGCGTTGCTGACATCATCTTTGATTTTCAATGATAGTGTACCAATTACACCTTGGCCAGAAATGTTCTGTTGATTTGTTCTTACGAACCCAACATCCAATCTAGAAATCGAAGCGTGATCCATTTCAGTTACAATAAGGTCTTGACCTACTGTACCCAACCAAGAATTAGTTGCTGTGAAAGTAACACTACCAGCTTCTACAAGATCCTGATCGTAGTTGATCTCAAATGTTAATCCATAAACATCATTGACGCTAATTGCTGCATCTCCAAGAGTAACAGGGATTAATACAGTAGCTCCAACCGCTGCGGTAACTCCAGACATATCAAAAGCTAAGCTTGGATCTGTCATTGTAGCCGGTAAGCTTTGATCTCCTTTGTTATGGATTAATCCATAGTTAAGTAGGACTGCACTTAAATCAGCTTGATCTATTGTACCATCACCGTTACAATCAGCGTGCTTGTAGTTAACACCATTAACGAATGTTTGATTGAAATCTGTTGCAGGTTGACCTGTCCAAGATAGTGATGCATTTGGCCTTACTGGACCGGTAGTTCCATAACCTATTCCAATTGGAAGGATATCGACAATATCAGCAACACCATCAGCATTTGCATCTCCTGGCCATACAACGAGTGGATTCAGAACAGTGATTTGAACTGTGTCAAATGCTGAAGCCTGACATCCATTTGCTGAATCGAGAATTGTCAATGTTACACCAAACGTACTGCCGCCAGCATTATATGTATGTGATACAGGGTTTCCAGTACCAGAGTTTCCGTCTCCAAAGTTCCAAAAATGACTTGCTGATTGCGGAGTACTCGTACTCACAAAAATGAAAGTATTTGGATTGATAGAATCTTGGATGGCGTAGAAGCTTGCTTGACAATTTCCAGATCCTTGTGATGTAAGCGTCATACAAGTACTTGCAGAGCAACCGTTCGCGTCAGTAATTGTAACACAGTATGTTCCAACTCCCAATCCGCTTAACCAAGAAGCAGTTGAACCGTTTGACCAGCTGTAAGAGAATGGCGCTGTACCACCAACCATATAAGCTGAGGCGTGTCCATCATTACTATTTGGACTAGAAGGATTGATAACAGAATCTATAGCAAGTACACCAGCACAAGGGTTAGTGCCACCTGCAACAAGTGTGTCATAGTAATTACAAGAATCAATTAAGTTCCCCAATGAATCGAACACGTCTACATATGCATATACTCCATAAGCACCAGAGAAGTTGCTGTAGGTGTGTGTTACAGGATTGCCCTGTCCACCGTTTCCATCACCGAAAGACCAGTATACTTGAGAATTTCCTGGGATGTTTAACATTGTGAATGTTACCTGACCTGGATTAGCAGTATCTTGAACGAAATTCATAGTACCATTACAATTGCTTGGTTGATTCACGTATACAACTACCCAGTCAACATCTTGACATCCGTTTGCATCTGTTACAGTAAGTCCATAACTAGTAGAATTAGATGGGCTAACAATAGGGTTGGCAACTGAGCTTCCATTATTCCAAGCGTAGCTATATGGAGCTTGACCACCATTTGCGGATGGATTTCCTCCAATTTGGGTTGAAGCTCCTGGGCTGATGTATTGGTTTGAACCAGCATCTGCAACCAATGAAGCGCATGGATTTACTCCTCCACCTAAAGTATCATATGCTATACACGTATCAGCATAATTATTGTGGATGATATACAAAGTGATTAAGTAATAATTGCTGTTTGCATATGTGTGATAAACAGGGTTTCCGTTCTTCCAAGATCCATCACCCAAATCCCATGAAATAGAGTTAACAGAAGCTGGTAGATTAGAAGCTGAAATTATGTAAGAATTGGCCGCAACTGTATCAGGTTGAATTGATATTGAAGCATTACAATTGCTCGAGGATGTTACACCAATGTAAACGCCATCAACAACCTGACATCCTTGATTGTCAGTGACTGTAACAAAGTATGACATACTAGCGTTTGGAGTTACTGTAGGATTGGCCACATTACTGCCATTGCTCCAACTATATGTATATGGTGCCACACCTCCACTAGCTGTAGGATTGCCACCAATTGTTGTTGAGGTTCCTAAAGTAATGGTTTGAGATGCCCCAGCATCTGCAATTAAACCTGCACAAGGATTTGATGAACTTGCCACTAAAGTGTCATAATACACGCATGTATCAATAATGCTTCCTGAAGAATCCAATTCATATACATATGCATACACGCCATATGCTCCGGAGTAATTGGTGTATTGATGGCTAGTGAATTGACCAGTACCTGAGCTACCATCTCCAAAATCCCATCCCACTTGGCTATTTGAAGGAATGTTGTACATCCCAAAATAGACGAGACCAACAGTACTAGAATCTTCGTACATACTCATAGTACCATTACAGGTTTGAGGGTTTCCACCACCACCGGATCCAATAGTGACATTAACACCACTGCTGTCGCAGAAATAAGTTGCGGAATCCAAATTTAGATATGTAATGTGGTAGCTACCATTACTTGAATAAGTATGTGTCGTTGATGTTCCAGGTGAAATGGTATTATTTGATCCATCTCCCCAATAGATGAGAACACCGTAATAATTGCCACTTCCTAGATCCTGAAATGTTACGGTAGAGCCACTAACAAGTATGGAGTCTGCCGCAGTACATGCTGCATTGGAGCTGAACCACCCAATGAAGCCTAACAGGAGTGTGAAGCATAATTTTGTGAAGTTTCGTTTCATAATGTAATTAATTTTAGTTCGACTATTTAATTACAAATGTCAGCGAAGTTTAAGCTTTTTCACACTCCAATACCCTAAAATCTCACTTGTTTAAAGATGTGAACGTGAAATTTATTTTATTTAACTCGCACGTTTTCAACTGATTATAAATTTAAATTCTTACTTGTAAAAAGCGCCAAATTTATCGATGCGCTGAAGGTTTTGACACATTTGGTCATTCCTAACTAATACTTTGGTCATAATGAATTCAAAATAAACTCAAACGAGGTGTAGATGAATAAGATGAGTGGAAAGGATTGAAAGAGACTGAAAGAATACCGATGCTGATATACAGTTATTCTATTGA
Source organism: Flavobacteriales bacterium (assembly GCA_022763165.1). Classification (GTDB taxonomy): domain Bacteria; phylum Bacteroidota; class Bacteroidia; order Flavobacteriales_G; family JALEGO01; genus JALEGO01. The sequence continues at coordinate 2,853 of JALEGO010000529.1, read as the reverse complement.
TCCTTCAACGGCAGCGTAGATTAATTTAAGCTGTTGAGATTTTCTCAATTCTTGTTTAACATCACTGACAACTCCCATTTTTGTGCTCTTATCAACACGCAATGAGGTGGCTAATTTAGGCCATTTGTATTCAGGTTGATCGGCTCTAAATCGTTCAATGAAGGGACGCACTTCAGTAACATCAGCAAAATCATCATTGAGCTGAATTCTTGGCTCTGGTCCATACTTGTCTTTATCACTCGGGGGGCCAATGTAGATATAGCAAACTTCCGAACGATCTTCAACTTTATCAATTTCAGTGGCACTAACAGGTTCAATTTCAACATTCAAATCTGTCTCCTTCATTACAGTAGTAACCATAAAAAAGAAAAGCAGCATGAATACGATATCTGGTAATGATGCCGTGGAAATTGCTGGATCTTCTCTTCCTGATTCTTTTTTGAACTTAGACATATAGTGCTAAAATTGTTTGTTATTGACCTTGATTAACATCTTTGGGCTCCGCCTCAGAAATCTTCTGAGTATAAACCGTCTTAATGGCCTTGACTTTATCTTTAAATTCTTGACTTGTCTTGGACTTTTCTTCTAAAGCTTCGAAAGGCATTCCAAATTTTTCACGAGCCATCTCATCACGAAGTTCATTATAAGCCGCGGTTAGCTCATTTCTTACAGCTATATAAAGTCCATAAGAAGTACCACGATCGTTTTGAAGACTGATTACTTGCTTAGTAATGGTATATGGCCCTAGTAGCTCTGCGGCTTGTAACCTTTTTTCCCACTTCTTCTTTTTGTCTGCTGGAGCATTTGCTAACATCTGCTTGGCGAAGCTAACATTAATGTCTTCCCATTGTGGAAGATTATCAAGCCTCTTCTCGTTGACAATAAACTCTTTCGCTTTCTCCTTAAGGTCACCAATCTCGAGTAACTCATTCTCAACAAGAAGCTGATCATTTGAATTTACGAGAACTACAAATACATCCCTTTCTTTGAATTCAATTTTGTCTTGATCGGGTTCTTCCGGTGGAGGAAGTAGCGTCATCAAACCATAGTCAGAATCGATAGTAGTGGTAACTAAGAAGAAAATCAATAGCAAGAATGCTATGTCAGCCATAGATCCTGCATTAATTTCTTGTGTTAATCTTCTACCCATGATTTTACCTGATCAATTTTTTAACTCCTGAGAATAGGATTGAGAGCACAGCAAGTCCGAAAACAATGTAAAGGACAATCAATCTTGTCTCCACACTTTTAACTTCGTCACCAGTTAACTCTTTATAGGGTTCAGCTCCTGCGAGACCATATGAAATGGCATAGACAAGAACTAGACCTCCAAGTAGGATATACGATCCTCTTCCGCCTTTTGGGTTGGAAAGGATGCCACTAGCACTAGCTGCAACAGCCAAAACAGCCGCCAATCCCGCAAAAATATAAGTCACGTAAAGGAAGGCATCTACCGCCATGAATTGCTTCAGGCATTCAACCATACTTGGATATGTGTCCGTTGCAGTTAAGATGAAGGTTAGAACTCCAACCAACATCAAAACGATGAGGACTATGCTTCTTACTAAATTCATCTTAATTACTTATTCAAATTAACGCCTGATCCCATTTTGTGTTTTACCAATAGGTCTACAAGAGAAATAGAAGCATTTTCCATATCATTGGAAATACTATCAATTTTTTCAATAATGAAGTTGTAAAACACTTGTAGGATCATGGCAACAAGAAGACCAGAAACTGTAGTAATCAGGGCGACACTAATACCGTCAGCAACAAGCGCAGCATTAACGTTTTTGGCCTCTGCAATCTTATCAAATGCCTGAATCATACCGATTACTGTTCCGAAGAATCCAAGCATTGGACCCAATGCAATAAATAAAGAGATCCAAGAAATATTTTTTTCTAACTGTCCAACTTGAACGCTACCGTAGGCAATAACTGATTTTTCTACCATTTCTAAATCACCTTCGTTCATATTGTCTTTTGACCTCAAAAGACCTTGGTAGAAGATACTTGCAACTGGTCCACTTGTGTTTCTGCATACTTCCTTCGCAGCTTCAACACCTCCTGAGGTGAGTGCATTTTCTACGTTGCTTAGGAGTTTTTTACTATTAGAAGTAGACATGGTAAGATAAATGATTCTTTCAATACAGAAAGCCAAACCAAGTACTAAACAGATTAATACGAATGACATAAAGACTGGACCACCTTGAATGAACTTCTTCTTCACAACTTGGTGAAATTTCTCGTCTTGTACAACTTGGGGCTCCGGATCTGCAGCTGGAGCAGGTGTTGGCTCATCGTCTACTTCAACTTCTGTAGTCATCTCTGTATCAGCCTGACTAGTTGTATCATCCTGAGCATATGAAAATTGCTGAATGCCCAAAACACATACGAACATTAGCATTAATACGACTTTTAAATTCTTCATTTTCAGTTCTTTACACATTATAATTTAAAACACAGTTTTCTTCCTAATTCGATAGGTGGCCAAATGTACAAAAAAACTTATTCTTCCAAAAGAAATAACTTTTGGAATGCGATTTGATTGATTTAACGGTATTATTTTTAAAATAAGCGGCAGATTGTTTTGATGAAAAAGCGTTTTGCCGAATGATTGAATTTGAATGTTCATGGTCATCAATAATCTTGCGCCAGGGGTGCAGCGATATCTTGACGCAAGCATTTGTTTGTGAACTGTAAGTACAAAAGAGCGACATAGGAGCTCCTTTTGTACAAACATGAACAACAAATGCTCAGTCAAATTTAGCGGAGCACCTGAAAAGCGCCCACATAGAAATGAATAATTCGAGTAGAATATTCTAAATTTGATTTATGTTCATCGATACGCAT
>JALEGO010000528.1 GCA_022763165.1 Flavobacteriales bacterium | reverse complement strand
GATGTTTTGAATCTTTTGTTGGTACTCAGCATTCTCCGATTTTTCATCCTTAGGAGATACGAAAGTTATAAAACCACTTTCTGTTACTTCTTCCGGGTTGGAGAGCGGAATATTGAACTGTGTGTTTTTAGCAGTTTTAGCTTTAACATCTATTGAAATACCCTTGTTTGAACCCTTAAGATTCACTTTAGTGTTTTTTAGGAATGCCTGTCCATTATAAGATGGATTGATGTAATCGTTGGTATTTAAATATTGAAATGCATCCTTATTAGTAAGAGTAAAATCATACATGAAGCTTTGAAATTTCTTTTGAGTAAAAGACCCGTTCAGGTTGGCTACAGCGCCATAAGCATCGATTAGTTTTAGATCTTTCAAATAGGCATTGCCATCTTTTATGACAATTTCATCTCTGCCAAGTTTGTACTTTGTGTTTAAATAATCTACAACAAATTCCGTTTCTGAAAACGCCAGCTTTCCATCTATCTGAGGTGACTTGATGCTGCCTTCAACCTTGAGATCTCCTGTGAGTTTACCTTTTAGATGAGATAAGACACCAGTTAAGAAATCCTCTACAGTGGCCAATTCAAAACGATTTAATTTCAGGGCCACATCTATATTGTCTTTCTGTGGCTGGTAAGAACCTTTAAGATCAATACTGTTTTGATGAGAACCCAAGAAGTTTGCATCAATAGTCAAATTTGAGTTGGCTGTACTCCAGTTTGTTAAAATACTTCCTTTGCCGATGTCATATTCATTTACTGCTAATTTCTCAATATCAACATCTGAATCGATGACGATATTTTTAGTTGGTTGAAATAAGCGCAAATTCCCATCCAAAATGCCACTTAAACTTAAACCGAATTCGGATAAAAAGGGATTTAGGTTTTCAAGTTCAAAATTTTCCAAGACAACATCGAGTTTGTCATTAGGATTTGAAGTAATAATTCCATCAAAACCAATTATTTGTGATTTATGCCTTGCAACCAGGCTGTTGACGATTATGGTATCCCTAAAATACTCTATTTGATTGTTGGCTAAGATATGCCAAACAGTATCGGAAACCGTAAATTTGGAGGGTTGAAATTGATTTCGAACTCTGTCTGCTAGGATGTTTATATCCCCAGAAATGAGTCCTGCGGTGTAGGGTATTGTGTGATTGTCCCAGGAAAATTTGTATTCTACTTTATTTGGGATTTTGACAAGACCCAGGAATACATCTCTAATACTTACACTATCTGATATATGAAAGTCTCCAACTTTAATCTCAAAATGAGAACTATCTTTTATGCTCAATTGCAAGTCAATATCATCGAATTTTTCTTCACCAAGTGTCAAATTCGGAATATTCGATACAAGCTCGACATTGTTGCAGTGCTCGGAGATTTTTCCTTTTGCCAAAATAGGTTCAGAAATTTGCACGCCCAAATTGAAAAAATTAAGGATATCCCCTAGCTTTCTCGTTTCTAAATCAAAAGCAAAATCCTGATCACAGTTTTCATGGCTTATGGTATCCGAATACTCTGGCAGAGCTCTGTATTTTAGATATTCAATGGTTCTGCCCAGATTTTCTGGCAAAAATTTGCCGTCAATCTTTAGATTTAATAAGTCACTTTGTAAATCAATGTATTTTTCAGTTTTAGATTGAACTGACACAATAGAAATTTCATTAGACTCCAGTGTAGAATCACCATCAGAGAGTTTTAAATATGATGAATTTATATTTGACTCAGCCATGTAGTTTTTAAGATCTTTAATGTCGAACTGCGTCTGTGTACTCAACATATATTGGTGACCTTGCTTCACAACACCCACTTGGCTTAAATCAAAGTCCGTTGTGGCTAATGTTCCCTTGAGAGAAAGTTGATCTTTAAGGTCTAGGATTCCGCTTAAGGTAAAGTTTTCATGGTTCACTGAGTCCTCAATTAAGAACTCAATCCTTTCTTTGTTCAACGCAAAGGTTGTAATTACAGATTTTAACTTTCGCTTATTTACTAAAGCTTGATTTAGGAACCCGGTGCTCTGGATTGATATATTATCTTGAACGGTCTCTCCGATGAAGTCGAATGAGGCGAAGATGCCACTTATCGGGAAATTGGATGTCAATTGATCAGGAATTTTTACCTGAGTAAAGGCAAGGCCTCCTGAAAATTCTCTTATGCTATCAACTTTGTGTGTGTTAAAATCACCAGAAATATTTCCAATCGCGGAGTATAGATCCATTTCTGTGCTTATGTCATTAGCAGTGCCCTCTGCGTTTGCGTTAAATTGAACTGCTTTAAGTTCAGTGAAATAGCCAGGTAATCTAATGAAAGTGTCCTTCAAAAAAGGGATCGGAAGCTGGCTAATGTCTTCATAATTTGTAACTGTATTTTGAATGTCAATATCGTATGCAATTTTGTTGGGTTTGTCCAAATTTTCAAGAATACCGGATGCAAAAATGTGGCTGCTGTTTCCAAAATCCAACACTAGTTTTAGAATGTCCAATTTTTTAAGATCCCCAGCAAATTCTCCTGATAAGTCAATTGAATAAGGGATGTTTTGAAATTCCTTCCGAAAAAAGCCTAGGTCATTATAATCTATGTTTGTGGTAGGATCAATAGCGATTTCATAACGAGCATCTCTAAAGGATCCACTGTTTTTGAACATATTAAACGAGCCATCGATTTCGGAGTGGTTTGAGTTTATTTCAAACTCGGTAAATGATAGGTTCGTAGAATCCAAAGAAAAGTATCCGAAGAGATCCTGTATTTCGAACCCACATTTATCCCTAAATTGAAGGAACTTGAGTTTACAGGAAATTAGATCAGGTGAAATCAGCGCATTAACAATTTTCAAGGAAAGGTCAGATAGGAGCATGTCCTTTGGGTTGAAAAGAGTAGTGTCCAGGGTGCTGTCTGTTTTATACCTTGCCCTAAATCTATCCAATACGATTTTGTCACAGTTAATCTTGTAAACAGTTTTTCCACTTGTTTCATCTGATTGAAAGGCGTCTAAAATAAATTGAAAGTTATAAACCGAGTCACTTGGGTTGACTTTGTTGACATTGGCGAAGCCATCCGAAAATTCAAGCTTAGATAATTCGAAGTGATTATTTGTAAGGTTATAATGATCTACATCAAATTTGAAAGTCTTAATGTATAGCAGGGTGTCATTTTGTTGATCTTCGATATAAATACCGTTAAAAACAAAAGTCTTGATGAATTCAAAATCAACAGATTCTATGCTGATTTTTGTTTTTAACTTGCTTTCTAAGTAATTGACGACTTGGGATGTGATATAAGATTGTACTTTGCTATTTTTCAAGGTTAACCTGAAAAGTAGAAAGAACACCAGTAGGATGCTGAATACCCAAATTAATATTTTTCTAAGCCGTTTCAGTAGTCTTATAAGATTGAGAATAAGTCTTTTGTGCCAGGAGGTTGATCCAGTATAAAACCTTCTGCAAATTCTGTTCCAATCATTCGACCTAGGCTTCGAGCTCTAGCTTCTAAAAAGTCAGAGAACTGCTTTGAAGAAATGGGCGTTTCAGGCTCTTTAGAATCAGCATTGAAGAACTGTGACTTGTAAGCCATTATGGCCTTGATTTTTTGATCAAAAACTTCTGAAATATCGAAAACTACACTTGGTGTGAGGTGCCAGTCTTGTATAAACCTGTAAACACGTTTTGGTCTCCATGGACTTTGATCGATTCCGTTCAGGCTTGTTTTGATCTTGACAAGACCTGACAAAAAACAGGCTTCAGAAGTCAACTGTGACGCTCGTCCGTGATCTGGATGCCGATCTTTTGGAGCATTACATAGCACAATTTCAGGTTGGTATAGCCTTATTTTTTCAATGAGCTTCATCTTATTCTCATTGTTTAATTCAAAGAAGCCATCTTCTAAATTCAGTTGATCGCGAATGGCAAGTTGCATAATTTGCGAAGCACCGGCTGCTTCCTGCAAACGCAATTCAGCATTCCCTCTTGTACCCAACTCCCCTTTGGTCAAATCCAATATACCCACTGATTTGCCTGATTTAACAGTTTGGATTACCGTTCCTCCACATCCCAATTCTACATCATCGGGATGAACCCCGATAGCCAACACATCTAATTTCATTTCTCTAAAACTTTGGATCCCAACAAAAATACTATTCTATGGTTTATTGGGCAATGGAAGGCTTTCAATTGTTTTTGAAAGTATTAAATTTACATTTAGTTATGGAGGTACAGGAAGCAAAAGAGAAGTTCATTAACGCATGGAGGGGATTTGGAACGAGTTGGGGTATTAATAAAACCATGGCTCAAATTCACGCCTGTTTAATGGTCTCGGAGGATCCTTTATCCACAGATGATTTAATGGAATCATTGGACATTTCACGCGGAAATGTGAACATGAATATTCGTTCTTTGATAGAATGGGGTGTAGTTCATAAGACTTTCATTAAAGGTGATCGCAAGGAGTATTTTGAGGCTGAAAAAGACATTTGGAAATTGGCTCGAATCATTGCGAGAGAACGTAAAAGAAGAGAGTTGGATCCCATTGTTTCTTTAATAGGAGAATTGAACGAAGATCTTAAACAAGATGATTCTGAAGCTTCCCGCAATTTCCAAAAGTTGCTTTCGGATGTTAGTGATTTTGCCCAAAAAAGTGGTTCAGTTTTAGATCGATTTTCGAAATCAGATCATAGTTGGTTTGCAAAAGTTTTGATGAAGCTGATTAAATAATGGGGCAATTTTCTGAGATTAAAGAACTGTTACACATTGACCTGAGGGTTGATTTTCGAAAGAACGCTTCGGTTCTAGCATCTTTTATTTACATCATCTCAGCCATTTTTGTTGTTTTTCTGAGCTTTAGAGCCAGTATTAATCCAAACACTTGGAATTCCCTGTTTTGGATTATTGTGATTTTCTCTGCTCTAAACATGGTGGTTCAGGGCTTTCTGAAGATCGAACCTGCTCGCTTTTTTTATTATTACACCATTTGCTCTGCACAAGCTTTTATAATAGCTAAGATCACATACAATTCAATATTGATATTGCTTTCAAGTCTGTTTGGGTTTCTGATTTATGTTTTGTTTCTCGGCAGCCAAATCCAAGACTATGGTCAGTTTTTTTTGATGTTGGTTTTGGGAAGCATTGGCAACGCTGTACTTTTCACTCTTGTTACAGCTATAGCTTATAAAGCAAACAGGAACGTGACTTTAGCAGCTATTTTAGGTTTGCCTTTGGTTTTACCAATTTTGATATTGGTGATCGCTGGTACAAAAGTTTCTATAGATGATTTGGGTTGGTCTGTTTTTAATAAATATTTGATCAGTATGTTAGCTTTAGATCTAGCATTAATTGGACTTTCTTACCTTTTATTTCCTTACCTTTGGAAAGAATAATTTGCACTCAGGATGAGAGGTTGGTGGAAGGTATTATCGGTAATTCTTGTTCTCTATACTTTAATTGGTGGTTTTTTATTTGAGGTAGCTCGTTTACCCATTTTAAACGAAACAATTCGGAACTTATATTTTCATGTCACGATGTGGTTTGGTATGATCATACTACTCACAGCGAGCATGGTCTATGCCATCAAAAACTTGAATTCCGGAGATCCAATGCATGATGTAATTAGTTCAGAACTGATCAGAGTTTCAACTGTTATGGGGCTAATTGGCTGCGCCACTGGTGCCGTTTGGGCAAAATATACTTGGGGTGCTTGGTGGACTTGGGATGCTAAACTGAACGGTGCGGCAATTACTGTATTGATTTATGTTGCTTATTTGATCTTACGTTCATCAGTTGAAGACGATAGTTCGAGACAGAGACTTTCTGGTGTCTACGCAATTTTTGCCTATGTCCTCATGATAGTATTTATAATTATCCTTCCAAGGATGACGGATTCTCTTCATCCTGGTAATGGAGGGAATAGTTCTTTCGGCAATTTGGACGTTGACAATAACATGAGAAGGGTTTTTTATCCCGCAATTATTGGTTGGACATTGTTTGCTTTGTGGATTGCTTCATTGCGCATTAGGTTGAAGAGAGTTGAGTTGTTAAAAAGAGACACTTTGTTGAATTGAAAAGTATGAAAAGGATTAAGTCATTAATAATATTTTTACTGTTAAGCATAAGCACTTTTGCCCAACAAAACGCTGAAGTTGAAATGGCTGACGGATTGAGAGCCTCAGGCAAGATATATGTTGTGGTTGTTGTGGTATTAATCCTGTTTCTGGGCTTACTTGCTTATCTTATCTATGTAGATAGGTCGGTGAAAAAATTGGAAAAAAGAAATCAAATCAAATGAAGAAAGGTCATATCATATTGTTGGTTTTAATTGCAGCTTGTATTGGGATTATTTTGAGTACAATGACAGATGCTAGTACTTATGCCAATTTTCAAACAGCCTTTAATGCTGAAGGCTCAGAATTTCATGTCGTTGGAACCTTGGTCAAAGGAAAAGAGTTAGTTTACGATCCAAAAGTGAATCCTGATCTATGTTCATTTTATATGCAAGACAAGAATGGCGTAGAGAAGAAGGTTAAATTGCTCAAGAGTAAGCCTCAAGATTTTGAAAGGTCAGAACAAATCGTAGTCATTGGTCAAGCCAATGGTGAGGAGTTTATTGCCAAGGATATTTTGATGAAATGTCCTTCTAAGTACAATGATGGTACGCAAGAGCTTTCTGAAGTTTCTAGATAAAGGCTTGGCAGGATTTTTGAGTAACCTATATTATGCGATTACCAATTCTTATTATTTTCTTTATTTACTTTATGGGAAACGTCTTTTCTCAAAATGATGAAAAAACAATCATTAAGGAAAAGTGGATTTTGCCTCATTTCGTATGGCTCGATACCAATCATACAGATATTGTTTTAAGGAATGCTGGTAAACAAATCTATGGGCATATTCTGAGCTTTACAGGTGATGCATTTCAATCTGTATATTCTGCGCCTTGTGGAAATGATTGTTTCAGAGATGCCTATGGTAGGTTCAGATTTGAGGATGAAAAACTCGTGTTACAGTTGGAGTTTTACGATGAGGGCGGCTATTGCGCAAAGGGAAGTGATATCGATAAAAGGCATACACTGGATCAAACTTTTGTATATACGTATTCGTTTGGTCCTGATCAAACGCTGCTGCTCAAGCGTGAGGGGGCGGAATGACATCCTTTTGCAGTGCTTCAATTACTGAAATGTACGTTTAACTACAAGCAAAAGATATAGTGGAGCACCCAGTCGCCATTGTTTGGGCTATGGCGCGTGCTGGCGGACACGCCAAATAATACTTCAAAACATAAGCTTTAGATGATTGTTTTATGGTAAATTTGCCCTGAAATTTCTTTCATGGATATTGCTTACGTAGGAGAACATTTGATTCCAGGTAAAATTGGGAATATTGCTGTGATTGTCAGTTTTGTGTTTTCCATTCTGGCAACTATCTCATATGCACTTGGTTCAAAGGGTAAGGACCTTGATGAAATATCCAAGGGTTCAACAGATCAAGGCAGTTGGCGATCTCTTGGAAGATTGTCATTTGCAATTCATGGCTTAGCAATATTGGTGATCATTGCAGCGCTTTTTCATATGTTGGTGAACCAGATGTTTGAGTATCACTATGTCTGGCAGCATTCTAATTCTGAAATGCCCTTCAGGTATATCCTTTCTTGCTTCTGGGAAGGACAAGAAGGCAGTTTTCTATTATGGGCTTTTTGGCATGTGGTTTTGGGCTCAATAATGATTTTCAGCATCAAAAAGTGGGAAGCTCCGGTCATGGCGGTATTTTGTACCACACAGGTATTCCTTACTTCAATGCTTTTGGGGATTTATATTGGAGATGTGCAAATTGGTAGCAATCCTTTTGCTGTCCTGCTTCGTGAACATCCGGACTTTGCCAACTTGCCATTATTTCTGAATGAAAACTATCTGGATCAGTTGGATGGTAGGGGTTTGAATCCATTGCTACAAAATTATTGGATGACCATTCATCCACCGACATTGTTTCTTGGTTTTGCTGCTGTGACTGTGCCCTTCTCTTTTGCTGTCGCAGCGTTACTTAAGAATCAGTTTAAAGACTGGTTAAGACCAGCGTTGCCCTGGACAGTTTTTGCTGTGGGTATATTGGGACTGGGAATCTTAATGGGTGGAGCATGGGCCTATGAAGCCTTAAGTTTTGGTGGGTTCTGGGCTTGGGATCCGGTTGAAAATGCCGTTCTAGTGCCCTGGCTTATTTTGGTTGGCGGTACTCATTTAATGTTTATTAGGAAGATTAAAGGTTCGTCTTTAATGATAGCATTTGCGCTGATTTTGGCTGCTTTCATTCTTATTATTTATTCGACCTACTTGACTCGAAGTGGTGTTCTTGGCGAATCATCAGTGCATTCCTTTGCCGAAGGTTTGCCTGGTCAATTGCTTTTCTTCCTTTTGCTCTATGCAATTTTGCCACTGGTCTTATTAATTGCAAAACTGAGTAAGTTCAAAGATAACTCCGAAGAGGATCCATTGCTGTCCAGAGAATTTTGGATGCTCATGGGATCTGTAGTATTGGTTATTTCTGCATTGCAGATTATTGCTTTTACGTCTATTCCAGTGTTTAACAAAATTTTCGGGACCAATTATGCGCCACCTTCAAATCCTATTGATACTTATAATCGTTGGCAAATACCAATTGCTATTGTAATATCTGTGTTGATTGGTGTTTCACAATTCTTGAATTATAAAAAAACGGATAAAAAGAAACTTAAGAAACATATTTTACAAGCAGCATATACTACTGTAGCCATATCCGCGATATGCTTTTTTGCTTTTGATTTTGAGTTTAAGTGGGGAACGATTCCATATTTCTTATTGCTTTTTACTTCCTGTTTCGCTGTAATAGGCAACTTGAGATACATGTTTGAAGTATTGAAAGGTAAAGTAAAGCGCGCAGGGGGATCAATAGCGCATATTGGATTTGGTCTTATTATGTTAGGTGCTTTGGTTTCAACCTATAAGCAAGAATTCATTTCATCAAATTCCTCCGGAGTTGACATTACAAGCCTAGGAGAAGATTTTAACAATCACGAGAATATTTTGCTCTTCAAGAATGACACATTCAAAATGGGGGATTATCATGTTACTTACAAAGGGAAGACAATAGATGGGATTAATGTGCATTACGAAGTGGAATATCTTGAGAAGCTCGCCAATGGCTTTAAACCATTGTTTTCCTTATTTCCAAGAGTTCAAACTAATCCAAGAATGGGCAATGTGTCCGAGCCGGATACAAAACACTATCTGAACAAAGATATTTACACACATGTCACATACGCTGAATTGGAAGAGCGTGATGATAGCGATAAGTCATTCAAAGATCCTGTAGATGTCATGATGGCAGAAGGAGATACCACATTTTCTACCAACAGCATTATTACTTTGCGTTCTCTCAACAGAGCCGTTGATGCTCAAGAATTGGGCTTAGGTCCCAATGATATTGCGGTAAGTGCCATTCTGGATGTAATCGATATTAATAGTAAAAGATACGTGGCTGAGCCAATATTTGTCTTAAAGGATCAATCCTATACTTATACAATTCCCGATGAGTTAGAAGATCTTGGGCTTAAATTTGGTTTTACCAAAGTAGATCCGGAGGCTAACAAGGTTCAAATTAGTGTGGCTGAGAGAAAGGATAATAGCAAGGAATTTATCGTTATGAAAGCCATAGTATTCCCTGGAATAAACATTTTATGGCTAGGGTGCATTCTTATGTTTCTGGGTACCGTAATAGCAACTGTAAATAGGTTGAGTTCATGAATATTGCTGTCGTTGGTGCAGGAAATGTAGCACATCATTTGATTGATGTTCTCAGTCATTCTGACCATCATAAAATTTGGGTATACAACCGCTCGAAGGAAAAAGCTCAGCTGCTTTCGGAACAATTTGATATCCATCACTGCGAAGATCTAGATCAGCTTTTACAAGAACCACTAGAACTAATCATTTTGGCTATACCAGATGATGCTATTCACAATTTTAGTTTACAATTGGTCAATACTGAAATTTTGGTGGTACATACTTCTGGTTCAGAACCCATGGTGCGCTTAGAAACGAAAAATTCAGGGGTTTTTTATCCGCTTCAAAGCTTTACGATTGGAGTAGACATAGCATGGAATAAGGTTCCTATTTGCTTAGAGGCAAGCTCTACCGAAAACCTTATTTTACTTGAACAACTGGCAAATTCAATTTCGAAATCCGTATATAAGGTGGATTCCGAACAAAGAAAAAGGTTGCATCTGGGTGCTGTAATCGTTAATAATTTTACCAATCACTTGAATTTTTTGGCGGAGCGGTTTTTGAAAGAGCATGGCTTAGAATTTGACATTTTAAGACCACTGATACAAGAGACTTTTAGAAAAATAGATCATGAGGATATTTATGCATCACAAACAGGTCCTGCCAGACGCAATGACAAGAAAATTTTAGCGGAACATTTAAATCTGTTAAAGGAACACGAAATGATGCAAAAAATATATAATTTGGTGAGTCAAAGTATTCGAAATGAATATCAAAAGTGATGCTCCTAGCTTAGACGTTTTGAAGCGTATTAAAGCGCTAGTTTTTGATATTGATGGTGTATTGAGTGATGGTACGGTATATCTTCCCAATGTAGGTTCTTACGTCAGACGTATTAATGTAAAGGATGCTTATGCGCTGCAATTAGCCGTTAAATGTGGATATCATGTTGCGGTCAT
>JALEGO010000527.1 GCA_022763165.1 Flavobacteriales bacterium | reverse complement strand
TACCTGCCCCGGAATTTCAAGCACTTTTGCCTTATTTCTTTGATAATAATAAAGTCCTGTAGAGAGAGAAACTGCGAAAGTCTCAGTAAACCGATAGTCTAAACCGGTCAAAAGGGCGCCATTGAACAGATTCCCTGCCTTGTAAATTTCAAAAGTTCCTAGCTTTGGACCTGGAACCAAAAATGTTCTGAGGTCAAAGGGATTATAGCCATAGACATTAGCTTTGGTTTTAGGTTGCCATTCTACACCTCCCATAAAGCCTACAAACGGTGTAAAGATTATCTTTGTATCAAAATAATACCGAGCACCGAAATTCGTACGATAGGTGGTTCTGTTTTTAAATTTGAAACAAAGGGGATTAACCACACCGGGCTCCTTAAGGCCCTTTTCATTAACAAACCCCAAATCAGTAAACACTTCCATATTGTCTTGCAGAAAGTAACCTAATTGAAAGTCATATCCCAGTCCATTGCGATGGATGTCGTTGAGGCCATATCCGCTCTGATTGCGGTACATGTTAAACTTCGACACAGGCAGGAAAGCCGGGGTAGGTGGAGCAACGGGTGTAAATTTCGTATCTTCATGTTTCCGGCCAAATGTCATAGCTGAAAAGGAGATAATCAAAGGCTGAATAGAGATTTCACCTGCCTTATAAATAGGGCTGCACTCTTTTTCTTTCTTAAAGGAAAGATTTTGAGGGAAATCAGAAGCTAAGTTCACAGCAACATATTTCTCATGAAAGTTGTTGCTGGGGTTTTTTGGCCCTTTATTTTTCGTCCAACCATAGCCAACTGCGTTTTTAGTAAAACCGAAGGTCGCGCTCAGCTTGATATTGGGGCTCTGGAAAAATTTTGAGAGCGTGATATCGTATCCTATGCTCCCAAAGTTAGATAAGCGATAGTCATTTGAGGCCTTATTTTTGCGCAATCTTTTAGCATGCGGAAATAATGGGGAAGGTTCGGTATAGAAAGAAAGAGCATAAAAACTCGCCCGATCTTGCGTATAATACCTGACTTTAGGGGCGATTTCCCAACTTTTCAGGAAAGGTTGATAATAGGCAAGTTCAAAGGTATTCGAATGAATATTCCAACTATTGGCCGCATACCGATAATTAAAGTGAAGAGCTGAATCAAAGCATGGAATGTACTGAACCAGACTTGTCACAAAAGCTCCGGTGATTCTTCGATTCGGCCGACGGTCTGACCCTGCAAATACAGGACCAAACTTTACGGCATTTGGCCAGTTGAGGGTATTAGGACCCACCCAAGCGATCTTCTTGTAAGGATCAAACAAATCACCATTATCAAAGATAAGCTCTGCATTTTGTTGAACGTAAAAATTTTTATTAATGTCCTGTTTTATTCCTAAATTAAAGCGTTCCGTATTGTATTTTCCTCTTTCACCAACAAGATTTGTTCCGTTAAATAAAATAAAGGCATAGTTTAAATCACGCTGAACGGGTCTACTAATGTTATAAGCATAACCAAATCCCGTAAACAGGACTGTGTTTTTCTTGTTAAAATACCACTCCGAATTTAAATTTCCAAAAAAGGATTCAAAGTCGTTTTCCGTAGAATACCCACCCTCAAAAGAGTGTCTACCATCCGGCAAGTAATAATTAGCTCTTCCACTGACCTGACTCCGGGTTTCTATAATGGATTGTCCTGTAAGAGTTTCAACCAGTGTCAACCCAGGAACCGGACTCGTTCCAGGAACAAGAGAACCTTGCTGATGAGGATTAACGAGAGCATTGGGAAAATAAGTCGAGATGCTGGCCCCCGTCATCGCCTCCCGCAAGGCACCAAGTTCAAACTCCCAATTTGACGAAATGGGAAAAAGCATATTTGTTGCGTAACTATCAACTTTATATTTAAAGTGATTTTCTGAATATCTAGAATAAAATGCATCCACTTTTGGACTTGTGGTGATCGCTTTCTGAGCTTGAGCAGATGTAACGATTCCGGGAAGAGTCGCCGCAATTCCAATGAGCGATTCAAGAAATTTTTTGTTTTTTTTCAAAGGCTTGTTTTTTAAAACCACCGCCGCCTTCTTAATAGGCTGCTTTCTTTTACAGGATTTTATCATTGGTTAAAATTTCCTTAAATTTTTATATTTTTAAATATATAAACCAAGTTTCTGAATCTCTCAATCATCTTTTTCTGGGGATTTTTAGCATTTAGAGAGCGCGTTAAAGAAATGGTAATTTTTTAGATACACAAAGGTGGATCCCGCGATCAAGTCGCGGGACGTCAAACAGCTGGAAAAGTCACGCCATCATTGACGCCCCGCGGTTAAACCGCGGGGTCTAGAGTTACAGTAATGTAGTCAAAAAAGCATCTTCAAGTCCGAGAAGTATAAATTTATCTTTCCTTTTGATTTACAGATATTATATTTTTTTATTTTTACAAAAAAATAAATTTATATGTTATTATTAATAATAACTGTTGTGATTGTTTGTAAATAAAAATTCATTGGTTATGTACTGAGGGTTACTGGCATGAAATGGGTGTTAGCAGACTTAAAAGAAAGAATGACTCATAAGAATTTCCTAGCAGAAGCCTTCTTTTTTCTAGGAGTTATGAGTTTATTATTCTTTCCTTTACAAACTTCTGCTCTTTTTGAGGCAGGCGCTGGTGTATCGAGTGCTAAGTTGATTTCTTCAGTTTCAGGTGAGGGAGATCAAACAACAATTTGGGTTGGCTTGGATATTGACTTAAAGCCGGGATGGAAAACCTATTGGCGTACACCTGGAACTTCAGCATATGGGTTAAAAATTGATTGGTCTGAATCACAAAATCTAAAATCTGCGGATATATATTGGCCCGTACCTGATAAAATTGAGTCTTTTAAAGTGATTGCGAATGGTTATAAAGACGATGTTATTATTCCTATAAAAATTACCTTGAAAAAGCAACATGCCTCCATATTACTAAAAGCAAAACTTGATTATCTTGTCTGCGATCCAGGAAATTGTATCCCCCAGAGTAAAACTGTGACCTTGGTGATACCAGAGGGGCCAAGTCACCCTTCTGCAGACGCGAAAGAAATTGCTTCTGCAATCAAGCATATCCCTGAAAAAGACAATCCCGATTTAAATATAGAATCGGCCCAGTTTATTCAAAATGAGACTGCAAAATCTTACCTAAGGTTGACTGTGTTTCACACAACACCACTGGTGTCACCAGAAGTCTTTGTTGAGGGAGCGCAAAGTTTATTCTTTGACGATGTCTATACTATCCATAGCCTTAGCAGCGCCGGTGGAAAAATATCAACGATCGATGTTCCCATCTATAAAAATGCAAAAAGAGAACTAGGTCGCACACAAAATCTTATTGGTAAACCCCTTACAATAACACTGGAAAGCGGTGACGAGGCTGTAGAAGAAACAATTTTCGTGACG
>JALEGO010000526.1 GCA_022763165.1 Flavobacteriales bacterium | reverse complement strand
TAACACGCAAAACCCAAATCCAAAATTCAATGGTAACGTTGGTGCGGTATTGTGGAGGGCTACTGGTGCTATTCAAAATTATCAGTACAACTATGATAATAGGAACCAATTGGTAGAGGCAAGTTACTATGCTCAACAGTCCAATGGCACCTACGCAAAAATGGAACAGCATTCTGTTCCTTCTATAGATTATGATTTGAATGGTAATGTTTTGAGTTTACAAAGAAGTTTGGATGCTACAAATTTTAAAGACAATCTGTTATATCATTATGATGATGCCAATCATTTGATTGCGCTAGAAGAGTTTGGCGATTTGAGTCAAGGTTTTGAATCGAATTTGAATATGGCCAATTATCAATATGATAATGCCGGAAACATGGTTTACGATGGGCACAAAGGACTGAGTATTTCATACAATCAATTCAACCTTCCGGATACGATGGTTTTTGCTACCAATGACTCGATAATTATTTTTTATGAAGCTTCAGGATTGAAGTTCAAAAAGAAGATCATCAACAGTAATGGAGTTGTCTCGTTCAAGTATTATATCAATGGTATTGAGTACAATGATACAAATATGGAAGCTGTTTATTTTCAGGATGCTCGAGTGGTAACGGACGGTAATGCTTACAATTATGAATACATCTTAAAGGATCATTTAGGCAATAGTAGAGTTCATTTTTCTGATCTTGATCATAACGGAGAGATTGATAAAAATACTGAGGTATTGCAACAACAAGACTATTATCCATTCGGAATGGTCTTAGACAATCCAAATGCACAAGTTGCCGTTTCGGAAAACCATTATCAATACAATGGGAAGGAAATGAACGATGAATTTGGGCTGAATTGGTTAGATTATGGTGCAAGATGGTATGATCCAAGTATTGGGAGGTGGACTGTTATCGATAAGTTAGCCGAGCATCCAAGTCAGTTGGATTTATCACCATATGCTTCATTTTGGAATAACCCAGCCACCTTCAACGATCCAGATGGGAATTGTCCTTGGTGTATTCCGGTTGTTGCTGCTTTTCTAACAGGCGCGGCAACGGAAGCAGGAGTGCAGGTTGTCAGTCAGGTTGATACAAAGAAGTCTTTTATGGAAAATGTTGAGGGTATCGAACTTGATGGTACAGATATAGTTTTGGGTGGAGCCTTTAATACGATCACTCCAGGAGGAGGAATGGTTAGGGCTGTTGGTGTTAGTGTTGCTGAATCCACAACCAAGCAGC
Source organism: Flavobacteriales bacterium (assembly GCA_022763165.1). GTDB lineage: Bacteria > Bacteroidota > Bacteroidia > Flavobacteriales_G > JALEGO01 > JALEGO01. The sequence continues at coordinate 6,582 of JALEGO010000526.1, read as the reverse complement.
TAGTGAATGTCTATCAGGAAGACCAAGAAAGTTTTTCTGGGGCTCAAGTGTTCACAGACGCAATTGGAGATCGAGTGGGGGATGGCGTTGGAAGATTCGCTCCGGTTCCAGTCGGGAAGGGGCGAATGGATGATTTGACCGAAAGAGCAAATTATTACTCTGCTCGTGCAGAAAGTACACCGAATAATAAAAGAAGGGCCGAAGCCGAAAGAGCTAATACCGATTTGAGGAGCGCTGCAACGAAAAATGATGCTGCGACAGAAATGGTTGGAGGAACTGCTGGAAATGCTACTCAAAATTATTTGCAACCAGCAAATGGGACACCCCCTGGAAATTTGACTCCTGCATCTTTCTTAATAAATGGAGGAGTAGGTATTCAAGATAACCAAATTAAACCTCAGCCAGTTTTAATTAGAGAACCTGTATTTGAGCCGAATGAAGGTGGAAAACTGTGACAATTATGAAAAAATGTACAGAATTTGGATATGTTTTAGGTGGTAATAAATATCTTGAAAAAGAAAACCTCCCGACCATATTTTTTATCGGTTTTCTGGCTGGTTTTGTATTGAATAACATTATAGTCTTGTATTTGTTATTCTAACCACTGGATTCGCAGTCATATTTCATTCAAATACAACAAATACTTGGTCTCAAAGAAATCATCTTTAAACCAATCATTCAGAAAATGAATCTCAGCATTACGTTTTTTAGCGGCTTCATCGATGTCTCCCCCTTTTAAATAAATGAGTCCATTTGGAATGGCGTTCTGATCTTTCGAGGAGATTTTTCCATTTAACCATTGTAAAACCTGAGGCAGATTTTTAACCGCTCTTCCTGTAATAAAGTCATATTGACCTTTGATGTTTTCTACTCGAACCTGTTCGGCTTTTACATTTTTAAGTTGAAGTTTACTAGCAATGTCTTGTACAACATTGATCTTTTTGGCAATTGAATCAACAAGATGAAACTGGACCTCAGGAAAAAAGATGGCTAAAGGTATTCCTGGTAACCCACCCCCAGTGCCAAAATCGAGAATTTTGGTTTTTGGTTTAAACTGAATGAATTTTGCAATGGCAAGAGCGTGAAGAAGATGTCGAGTTTCAAGGTGCTCAATATCTTTTCTTGAAATAAGATTTACCTTTTGGTTCCACTCCAAATACAATTGCAAGAGAGCATTATATTGTTCTAATTTGTTTTGTGATAGCTCTGGAAAGTATTTTGGTATTCTTTTAAGGTTCATAGTTGAAGCGTGATGCGCTAGGGATGGAAGCGATATCCTTTTGGTTATGCTAAGCTTTAAGTACTAAAGTGTAGGTTCCTGAGCTTAGTCGAAGGACCGGTCTCTCGACTGAGCTCGAGAACCTGCCAAATAACAAAAGATAAAGCGGACAGCCCGCCTAAAAATCGAAGATTTTTAGGAGCGCTCAAATCTAAATATTATCTCTTGTCTTTTTCAAAATCTGTTGCAAAAACTCTCTACCCCTAAAAAGCTGAGCTTTTACCGTTCCAATTGGGATTTGTAGCTCATCCGCAATCTCTTCGTACGAGTATTCCTTAAAATATCGAAGTTCAATCAATGTGCGATATCTGGGCTTTAGTTTTTGGACCACTTCTCGCATCAATTTGATCTTTTGATCTTTAATGATTTTCTCTTCAGGATCAAGGCCGTCAGAGGCTAAATCGATTTTCATTTCCCCACCTTCTTTATCCGTGATGGTTCGATCAATAGAAAGCGTTTTGGCCTTCTTTTTTCGTATGAAATCGATGCAGTTGTTACTTGCAATTTTAAAGAGCCAAGTACTGAATGCAAAGTTGGGTGTATATTGTTCAAGTCTTTTGAAAGCTTTTCCAAACGCTTCGATTGTCAAATCTTCAGCATCATCTTTATTGTTCACCATTTTCAGTAACATGAAATAGATGGAATCTCGATAGAGTCCCATCAATTCGGCATAGGCCATTTGATCTTTATGATCTAATGCTTGACGAACGAGTTTATAATCTCTCTTTGCTTTGAATGAGAGATTTTCGTTTATTTCTACTTCAGGTTTTTGTGCCATGCTTTCTTACCTTTTGACCAACCTCGGAAAAGAATGTATGGATATAACGCCAAGGTCATCAATTCAAGTAAAGGACTGATGAGCCAAATATCTAATTCTTCTAATCGCTTGAGAGGCCTATAATAAAACAATATTCTAACTAAAATAAAAATTAAAAGCGATCCGAAAATAATCCACCAAAATTGTTTCTGAACAAGAGATATTAACAATAGTGAAAAAAGGTATACATATCTGTTCAGATTGTACAAGGACAGGAGGAATAAGTCTCTTCTTTTGTAACGCTTGCTGGTACTGATGTGTCGCGATTTTTGATGTAGCCATTCTGCCAGTGTATTTTGAGTCTTTGAAAGCGTAAAAGATTCTGGATCTGTTATGGCAGAACAAGATTGATTTGAAAGACTTTGAATGAAGAGATCATCATCTCCACTGGCAAGGTCTTTATGTTTTTGAAAACCATCAACTTCGCTAAATATTTTTTTTGTGTATCCCATGTTCCTACCCACTCCCATGTATGGTAATCCTAATTTTGCATGTGAAATATATGTCAGTGCGATTTGGTTGGCATCAAACCTGATTAATTTGTTTAAAAGTCCATTTTTCTTAATCAATTTTCCAATACCTAGGACGATAGGTGTATTTTGGAAATGAGTGGATACCTTGAATAACCACATTTCGGAAGCCGGGATGCAGTCAGCGTCAGTGAAGATGAGATATTCATTTTGGGCATGCTGTATACCAAAACTAAGCGCGTCCTTTTTTCCTGATCTATTTTCACCCAAACGGAAGTACAGGATTCTTGCATCTTCGAAACTATCTATGATTTCTTTTGTGTTATCATTTGAGTGATCATCAACGATTATCACTTCATAATCCACTTTTTCTTGCTTTAAAATATGGGGTAAATTCTTTTTGAGATTATGCGCTTCGTTTTTTGCGGCAATAATCACGGAAATTTTTTCTTGAAAAGGCTGATTTTGAAAAGTTTCTTTTTTGTGAAAGGAGGAAAATACTATGATAAAGTAGCTGATATCGATGGAGATACAAATGGATAAAATGAATAATAATGTAGCTGTCATGAGACAAAGAGTCCTGATATTTACAAAAAGAAGTTAAAGAAAAGGATTATTGGGTATTTAAGCTTTAATTTTGTCTGTCAAATATACTACTACTTCCACTTGTAGGAATGGTGGTAACCAAGAAATATAGGTTGAATTTTACAATAGAAAAAGAAGATCCTGGTAGCGCTGCACGATTGGGAAAAGTACAGACTGATCATGGTATTATTCCCACTCCTATTTTTATGCCTGTAGGAACCGTAGGTTCAGTGAAATCTGTGAATCAGCGTGATCTGAAAGATGAGATTAAGGCAAAAATCATACTTGGAAATACCTATCATCTTTATCTGCGACCAGGATTGGAAATTCTTGGTGAAGCAGGAGGTTTGCACAAGTTTATCAGTTGGGATCGGCCAATCCTGACAGACAGTGGAGGGTATCAGGTTTACTCATTATCTGATCGCAGAAAAATTGCAGAGGATGGGGTTCATTTTTCATCACATGTTGATGGATCTAAGCACTTCTTCTCTCCAGAAAGTGTAATGGATATTCAAAGGCAAATTGGCGCAGACATCATCATGGCTTTTGATGAATGTACCCCTTATCCATGTGAGTATGCTTATGCTGAGGCTTCGATGCACATGACACACCGATGGCTTGATAGGTGCTGCGAACGCTTTGACACAACAGCGCCACATTACGGTTATAATCAGACCATATTTCCAATCGTTCAGGGAAGTGTTTACAAAGACCTGCGAAAAATATCTGCAGAATATATAGCCAGCAAAAATAGAGAGGGAAATGCAATTGGGGGACTTAGTGTTGGAGAACCTCATGAGATGATGTACGAGATGACAGATTTGGTTTGCAATATTCTACCTCAAGATCGGCCTCGTTATTTGATGGGGGTGGGAACACCTGAAAATATTCTTGAATCTATAGCTCTTGGAGTTGATATGTTCGATTGCGTAATGCCTACGAGGAACGCTCGAAATGGTCAGTTGTTCACGAGTGAGGGGATTATTAATATTAGAAACAAAAAGTGGGAAAGAGCCTTTGAACCTATTGATCCAAATGGACCGACTTTTGTTGATAGCATGTTTAGCAAAGCTTATTTAAGGCATCTTTTTGTTAGTAAAGAAATGTTGGGTCCACAGATAGCATCTGTTCACAATTTGGGATTCTATCTTTGGCTGGTGGAACAAGCCAGGACTAAAATTGAAGATGGCACATTTGCGGATTGGAAGAAAGTCATGGTGGAAAAAGTTAGAACCAGGTTGTAATTGAAAAAGCTCGATCTCTATATCATCAGAAAGTTTCTTTCCACATTCTTTTTTATTGTGGGGATCTTTGTCTTGATGACCATAACATTTGATGTTTCTGAGCGAATTGATGAGTTTATTGATAGAGATGCACCTTTGAACAAGATCATCACGGATTACTACGTCAATCTGATTATTTATTTTGGAAACCTTTATAGTAGTTTTCTTGTTGCCATTGCAGTGTTATTCTTTACTTCTATGATGGCCAGTAAATCTGAGTTTGTTGCTATTTTGAGCAGTGGAGTAAGTTTTAATAGGATACTGTTGCCCTATATTGTTTCCGTTACGATTATCACTGGTTTATCACTTTTTATGAACCATTGGGTGGTGCCCATAACAAATAAGAAAAAGTTGGCTTTTGAATATGAGTATTTAAAGGCAAAACCTGGCACAAAAAGAAATGTCCATAAAGAGATCAATACGAATGAAAGGGTATATATGAGTAACTACAATACCCGGATTCTCAAGGGATATAACTTTTCATTTGAAAAGTGGGATGGACCAGAATTGATATATAAGTTGGACGCCAATTCAGTGGTTTGGGATACAGTTCATAATAGATGGAAACTGAATAGTTATATTATCAGGACTTTTGATGGTAAGAACGAAACTATAGAGCGCGGTCCAAGCTTGGATACCACTTTCAATATTCATCACAAAGAATTTATGTTTAAGACAAGTGGTACTGGCGGAATGAACTATACCGAGCTCAATGAATTTATTGAAAAGGAAAGAGAGAAGGGTTCTGAGATGGTTGTCTTTTACGAAATTGAAAAACACCAGAGGACCTCTTTACCATTTGCCAACTATGTTTTAATGTTGATTAGTGTTTCATTATCTAGTAGAAAGGTTAGGGGAGGTATCGGAGTATATTTAGCTGCTGGATTTGCCATTATTGCTGTGTATCTTATGTTTATTAAGACTTCAGTTGTCTTTGCAACAAATGCAAATTTAGCTCCGTCAATAGCAGTGTGGATACCCAATGTCCTGTTTTTATTTGTTGGACTCATTCTTTATAAGCGGGCACCTAAATAGATCATTTGCTTCTTTAATGATAATGAATTGCGCGAATTTAGCCCGTTGTCAATCAATTCTATAGCTTATTTCAAAAGTGTATACATGCATTCCACCACCTTTTTGGAGGTCAACATTTCCATTGCTGTAAATGACAATCTCATATGGATTACTGAAAACGATGCTAAGCTGTCGGACATTGGTGTTCTTTCCAGGTCTATAACCGGCTGGCAATGTGAATAGTGTGGTGGTGCCACTTGCTCCTGATTTTTGAACCGCTCCTCTAATCCAAACAACACTCCCGACCTTCTTAAACATAAGGTCATAATCAATATTTGCAAAGGTGTTCACCCAGGAATTTTGAAATGCGGGCTCACCAGCACTTCCTACTGAATGCCAAGTATCACTCAAGTCTTCGGTATTGTCCGCTTGGGGGGACCAATTTGTTCCGTCCCACTTCAGAACCTGGTCTACGGATGGTGTTGTAGCAGATATAGGATTTCCTCTAATGCCTTGAACAGATAAGTTTGGGAAATTGCCAGACAGATCACCACCAGAAGCTAGCGTTTGCGTAGACAAATTTCCGTTGTCATTGATTATGGCCATTCTAGTGCCTGATCCGGAGAGGTTCTCGAAAAGAACATCATTGCCGACAGTTAAATCATTCTTAACATAGGTATTGGCATTTAGCCTAATTGAATCATTATCGAACTCACCGTAGATCAAGGCGTTGCTTCCATTGGTATTTGAATTCTCAATGTATAGTCGATTGGAGCTTGACTCGAAAAAACCTGCTCTATAACCAACAAAAACACTTCCAGATATTGCATCTGATCCGATTCCTGCTTCGTAGCCCAATCCTACATTGTTACTGCCTGATGGTCTTCCCATGAAAGACTGACGTCCAACAAGAACATTATTGTTTCCTGAGGACATACCCGTTCCAACATTTTCACCTAAGGCAACATTTGCAGAGCCAGAAGTCATGCTACTCAATGCATCATCTCCTATACCAACATTGTCATCTCCGGTGGTCAAATTCCATAAACTATTCGTTCCGACAGCAGTGTTCTCGGCTTCAGTATTGATTCTGTAGAGGCTATATTTACCTACAGCTGTATTGTTTGTGCCCGT
>JALEGO010000008.1 GCA_022763165.1 Flavobacteriales bacterium | reverse complement strand
TTGCTGCCAAGGAGCCTTGATTAGCTCTGTTCCATACCCCTACAATGCGGATATCAGGATCAGAAAGGTCTCTACCAATGGCTCTGACTCTGTAGAGAATGTAACCTCTTTCAAAAGCCAAAGGAATGGCATAGTTGGAGTTTAGATGAGAGATGTTTACCCTAGAAGAATTATGAGTAAAATCATAGTTCAATTGACTTTGATTGATGGTAGAACTCAAATTACCTGTTCCATAATTATTGACAAAGGTCCATTCTACTTCGTATTCTTCTGCTTCAGAGATACCTGTCCACTGGAAGTTGATTTGGTCAAAGATGCCATCGCAATCCGTATCTACAATATCGGGAGCAGCGAAATTTAAAGGTGTTGAGGCAACATTGGCAAAGTCATTATATCGATTGGTCTTTATTGTTGATTGAACAAAAAGATGTTCGGGTAAGGTTTGAACTGTGTTGTCTCCATCGACAGAAATAGCAGTGATGGTTACCTGAAAAGCATGTGCCTTACCAAATAGATGTGCTTGTTTATCGGTATAAGAAACAGCTGGATTTGGGTCATAATCTAGAGACAATTTTTTGTAGAAAGGCGCTGTAGCATTACCATTGAAATCATAAGGTTGTACCTTGATAGTAATGGTAACGTCCATTGGATCGGTATAGATTTTAGGATAATGATGATCCACTCCAAAAGTAATGATGTCTTGAAAGTTAAAATCAGTAAAAGTTATCGGATCATTAGCCAATTGCACAAAAGAAGTTGCAGAAGCATTACCAATGGTTACAGGAATCCCATTTTGGGTAGAAATGATGTTTGATACTTCACGCTGTTTTGCTTTTGCCAATAAAAAACAACTTAAAAACAGGATGGTAAGGATATTCCTCATAAAATTAGATTCAAGAAGTTCTACGTAAGTTACTATTATTTGTTACAACTTCTTAGCAATAGCAATAGTTAGCTAACAAGAGATTGTTAAAAGTGATGATTTTGTTACAGAACCTTCTTTAACTCGATCTGGCTCACATGGAATCACATAGTGGATAATGGACAAAGATTTAAGAAACTCTTTTTATTTAGACTATTCTCTTCGGTCTCTTATATCAAACGGATTAATATTTTGAGGATCGCTTTGGCGGCTTATAGTACCTTCGTTTATCGCTTTTGTAAGTTGTTCAATAATATTTGAAGATCTATATATTGACTCATAATGGGATTCTGTGTCCCCAATGAGTGGCGTTCTTATGTATGGCGTTGAATATTTGAAATTAACGACTCTATCGCTATCATAAAAATGCTCTGAGCGTTCTAATTTACCAGAAGCCCAGACTACCATATCACGTGAATTATACAAATGTAGCCAGTTATTTACAGAATTCTGAACGACTGGATTGAAAGGGCTCTCTCGCCATCTAGTGTCATGTTTTTCTATTATACCTACTTTGGTATAGAGATCATATGTAGGTCCTGTAGCATTTGATGCAGGGGTATTAACTGAGATAATGTTGACTTCCGTTATGTTATTATACTTTTCTGAAAGAGCAGCAGATATAATGGGAGCAGCTTGGGCAGAAACATTACCACCATGACTGTAGCCAATAAGCGTGACAGGTTCTCCTTCGACATGATTGTCAATTACATATTCTGCTAACCTTTGTGCTGCGGCCTCTCTATGAGGTTCTGAAGTATTCATTGTTTCATTATATAGCCCAGCTTCTTCTGACCAATCAAAACAATAGTTTATAGGTACACATTCTAATTCGCTGTGCGCAGAAGTGGCTACATGATTAACCAAGAATTGTGCTAATGTTCTTTCATCTTCAGTAACATCATCAGGGGATTGATTAGTACCAATCACCCAAAATGGCTCTAAGCCCTCAAGCTCAATCGACCCAACGACATTGTTTCCAGAAAACGCATATGGACTTAATGCAGGATATTTATTGTGCAAAGGATCAATTGATTGGAATCTGCCCAACCTTGGATCATGGATTCTATATTTATAGTTGATAGCATTATCCGCTCCATAAATTTCATCGTCCTTTTCTTGAGCTTGAAAAGAAAATCTATGTGGACCTTTAACGAAGTTCCTTTCATCCAAAACTGCCCCAAACGGAGAATAGTCTCTTGCGATCAGAATATCAGGCATATAGAAGTCAATATTTCCATCTTGAGTGTCATCAATTGCTATTTTCTTATCTGAAACAACTGATATGACATTGTTTAAATGATTGCAAAGTTCATATTGTCTTTGTCCTATATATCGCTCAGATGGTTGATTTTTACCCTTAATATGACTTAAATTGGTAAGATCTGGCTCTATGCCTTTTTTACCTATGCTGATGGGAGTGATGTTAGAAATTGGATTTTGAGCTTCTTTGATTCCACCAATAAGCGTGACTTTTTTGGAATACTTACCAAAGCGATTTGTTTCAAATAAATTCCTTTCAATAAGAGTAAAAGTTTTCTGTTTGGAAATAACTCCTCCAATTTGAATAGGGTTTTTAGCAAATTTCTCTTCGTAAACTGCAATGATATTTCCGGTAAAATCTCTCACGTAGTATGTAGATTTTAACCATGTACCACTTGAAGTATACTGATGTTTTGCAATGCGTTCTCCTCTGGTGTCATAGTCGAATTTTAGGTTTGATTTTGAAGAGTTGGGAATTCTCTTGATTTCTTTTATTTTGCTATCTACACGCCATAGAATTGTATCGATTTCTTCGCTTAAGCTCTTGGAGAGCTCACCTAAAGCATTGTACCTGTAATTGCTTCCTTCTTCAATAGGCATTCCTGGAATATTGAAATTTGATTGATCATCAATATCATCAATGAAACTATTCTCAGCGATTGATTCATTTACATAGTATAATCTGTTTTGTAATTTTTTACCATTGGATGAAACGTTATATTCATATTGCAACTGATCCACAATTTGCCCTTGAGCATTTCTCCTTTGCTGATATTCTATATTGCCATTGGCATCATATCGTAATCGGTTTTCATATTTATGTTGATTAGTTCCATTGCTTTGCCATTCATTTGTAGACAAATCAATGTTGTCCCAAGAGTTGGCATAGAGCATTCTGTTTAACTCATCATGTTCATATGCAAAAGCATTGGGCAAGACACTGTAATCATCAGGATTTCTAATAGTTGTGGTGACACTTGATGGGATGCCGTTATATAATTCATTGCGATCTTGGATTAGATTACTTGACGTATAAAGATTTGATTCAAAGCGATTTGATACATTAGTCCATTTATTGGCCACATCAATTGGCCTGTAATCATCAACATAAAAATTCAATGAGTAAGAGCAGGCATCTCTTGCAAATAACCTGTTGGCATTAGAGGTGCTTTGTTCTCCATCAGCTCCAGGATCTCTATTTTGATCTAATGTGTTGCTGTTGACCGCTTTGATCCAGCCTTGAAGATTTTTGATGTAATCTTGACCTTGTACATGTATATCGCCAAGTTCCGTTCTTGCTAAGTCATAGTTGTGATAATAGTATTTGGTTAAATCATTTGTGAAATGTATATCGTTGTCAGAAGTGTGAGTCTTGACAATTCTGTTGTCTTTATCAAATTCATACTTATGATGGAAGGCATCTTTAGCGTTGTTTTGATAATGTGTTTCTTTTACTAATCCATCAATGAATCCGTAATTATAGATTATTTCTTTAAAGCGATGAGCCTTTGGAAGGTTTGGATACTCCTGTATTATGATTTTAGCATTGCCATGAATATCATATGAAAAGTGTGTAGCTTGATCATATATTGCATAATTAGGATCATAATGGCTTTGATAGCTGATGGTTGCCAATCTTCTACGGATATTCTGTTGATTTACATTTGAGGGTAATTTGTTCTGTATTACAGCGATTTGATGGTCATATATAGATTGTGTTACCTCAGTTCTTTGCCCTGTAGAATTATTGATAAATGCATTTAAGTTATTATCGCTAATAACATTTGGGTTGTAATATCCTTGAACGTAGTCTCCAAAAACATCTTCAAATTGTGTACCTGAATTATTTTCTTTCTTTTGACCTCCTTCAATTGATCTTCCTATATAATCATATTTGGTATAAGAATAGTCATTACTGTTGTATTGTTTAACATTTTGCGAAATTGCTACTCTCCCCAATCGATCATACCAAAATCTTTGAGAGATTAGTCCAGCTCCATCTTCAATTGTTCTGTTGTATCCTTTCGGTGTTGTCCCAGCACCATTGTATTTTCCAGCTACAAAACCTTTGGTTCTGGAAGAGAAATGAATGGTGTTGATGTCCATGTCAGCTGGATCAAGTTGTCCATTGAGGTTATCATCGATGTCCATTGCTTGAAATCCACCAGAGGAAAGTGATGCGGTATAAATATCATTATTGGGGTAGATAAAATCTTTAGATTTTAAAAGCGCCCCAGAATTGCCCACAATATATCCATTGATATCATCATGGAAGAAAATGTCTTTAAAGTTGG
>JALEGO010000525.1 GCA_022763165.1 Flavobacteriales bacterium | reverse complement strand
CATTTAAGTTTTATTGATTCTAATGTAAACCTTTTGTCACCCAGCAAATTTTCATAAAATTTTGATCTTCCAGTAGATTTAGTGGTATCAAATTCATAAAACAAAAAATGGTGTCATGAAAAATCGATTTCAAAATGCTTCGCAAATCCTTGTTATAGTAATATCATTAATTCTTCCTGGGCTTTTAATCTTTGGACAGGAAGCCAAAGAATATGTTCAATTCCCAAGTCCCAATGCGGCTAGCTTGGGAACCTATGGAGAAATTCCAGTGGGACATTTCACAGGTGTTCCAAATATCAACATACCTATCTATGAAGTAAAATCGGGCAAGGCTAGTTTACCTATATCGCTTTCCTACCACACCTCTTCAGTAAAACTAAATACGCACCCGTCTTGGGTCGGTTTGGGTTGGACATTACAGGCTGGAGGTGCCATCACAAGAAAACAAAATGGTAAAATAGATGAACTCAAGTCAGATTGGTATAATGAAGAATATGGATTCTATGGTAGACAAAATCATGCTAATCAGTTGTTTGCAGATTCAAGGTTGAACAATTACAAAAGACCTCCTGTTGCATCAACATATGGTTATGATTACGACCACGCTGCGGACGAATTTAGTTTTAATTTTCTTGGTTATTCTGGATCTTTCATGCTTGATGGTCAAGGTAATTGGAGGGTATTCTCGGATCAAAATATCAAACTAGAATTCAATCCTTCAACCGATTTCAGCTCACCTGATGATTTACCCAATCAATTTATTAATTTGAAAGGAGCTCATTCAGGCCAAACGTATGTTGGAACTTTCAACTATAACAACGTCTCGCGTTATTTTAATGTTTTTACCTTGATTACGCCTGATGGCATTCGTTATACCTTCGGAGGAGAGAGGGGAGTGGAATATAATGTAAATTATTATTATCAAGCACAATCATTTCCTATCCCAGTAACCTGGTTTTTAACAAAAGTTGAAGACCTACATGGTAATACCATTGAACTTACATATGAATATGGGGATTTCATTGCTACTCTTAACAGAACAAGATCTTATAAAAGAACTACTTATTCTGATGACTCATTCGGAGGCGCTTCTTGTTCCCAATTTGCCGAAACACATAAAAGTCCTACAGCAGGCATTTCAGGACAAATGACTTTACCCTTGTATCTTAAAAAAATATCATCGAATAATAATAACATTATTTTCAATCGATCTATTAGTAATGAATTGCGCTATGAGGATTGGATGCTACAGTTTAATAGTTCATCAAGCGGTATTCCCGGTGCTTTAAGTTCAAATATGGCTTACATTGATCACTGGAATGAATTGCAGTGGTATAAATTGCATTCAATTTATATAAACACCGCCAATAATCGTTTGATAAAAAGCTTTGGTTTAAACTACATTGAAAACCCAAATGAACGACTCAAATTAGAATCAATCGTTGAAAGAGGTGAATCTATTGGTCCAGTCATGTATGCTGAAAAGGCACCTCATGTATTTCGTTATGATAATAAGAAAATGGCTCCTTACTTGAGTGAAAATGCAGACCATTGGGGATACTATAATGGGTATTTTGTAGATACGTTAGCAGATGGTGCGCAAGTTAACTCTGATTTTTACTCCAATAGTAATGGGAATATTTCTGTCTTTAATAACTATTATTATGACAGCCGAGAACCCAATATCAGATTCGCAAAAGCGGAGATTCTTGAACAAATCACATATCCTACAGGTGGCAAAACGAGATTTGATTATGAACTGAATGACTTTTCATATGTGGTATCCGAAGATCGCCAACGACTAGAGACCCAGGGAGGAAGTATTCACATAGCAGGAGGAGATAGACCCCCTTGTGAAGGCTATCCTATTTATACTTCAAGTTTTCAGACATGGGGAGAGGATCTTGATTTCAACTTAAAAATACATAATTGCACAGGATTTCCTTTAGGTATAGACCCATTGGAAATAGGGCAGCCTTACCCTCCCGGGTCTTCAGGAACCCTTGTAGAATTGACAATTGAAGAATTTCCTTCAAGAATACCTGTTGCAACATTCATTTTTGATGATTATTCAAACCCATTATACGAGTACAATGGTAAACTTGAAGATCTCTTCGGTGTCACGTTAGATCCAAACAAAACCTACCAAATTTATTCTAAGGCTTCCTGGGACTTGGGCGAGCCTGGACGTCCATATATTAGCATGAAACTTTCTTTGTCTGGGGGAAGTTTCCAAAAAACGGGAGGTTTAAGAATTAAAAAAATCAAAAACTATCCAGACATCATTACACCCCCCTACATTACTGAGTATGATTACACGAAAAGCTTCCAAAATCAAACAGGATCTTCTGGTATTCTCGGAGGTAAAGTGCAGTATCTATGGAAAGATTTCGAAGCTCAAAATGATAATGGGAACGAATTCACCTTCGATCTGTTCTCTTCCTCTTCTTTTCTTCCCTTTGGTATCAATGGACAAGGAAGTCACATCGGTTACTCTCAAGTCACAGAAACCAAGAAAGATATTTATGGTAATACAATGGGTAAGACGGTTTATGAATATTCCAACTTCGATAAAGATATTTGGGGACATGCCCATATGGATGTTCCAGCAGTGGCTTGGATTGACTCAATGAGGAGTGTCTATTCTCCTTTTACAAGCAAAGCTTTTGAAAGAGGACATTTGATGAAAGTTAGTATTTACAATGAAAACGAAGATTTATTACAAGTAACCAGAAATAAATATGCTGTGAAAAGTGATTTTGGCATACCTCAATTAGACTTAGGATATACGCGATTGTGTGCAGTAAACCAATTCACTCCAGTAGGAGCTTATGTTACGAACGGAACATTGTATGGAAAATACAATAATCATTTCCTTCTTCAATCAACGGAAACAAAAGAGTTTTTCCCCAATGACGTAAATTCTGGCTCTTTTCAAACGGTCAAATCATTTGAATACAACAATGATAATCAAATTGTTCTTGAGAAAACCTGGAACGGAGACAGCACGGCCTACATCACAACAACCAAGTATTCAAATGACTATAACAGAAGCGGCACCGGTTTCGCAAATGTATTGGGCAAAATGCAGGATAAGAATTTATTGGCACCCATAGAAACTGTAGAATATCTGCAGATTGGAACAGGTGAATATGCAGTGTCAGCTTCACTCAATGAATACAGGTTGGAAAATGGTATTCCTGTTCTTTCAGAAATCTGGGGAACTGAGATGAGTGTTCCGGACAATAATTTTTCTGAATCTACCGTGGCTCCTTCGGGCCAATTCATCAAGTCTAATAAATATCGAAACAATGGTGTGGCTCAAAGCAAAGTAAGCTTCAATTCATACACTAACAAAGGTCAGATCGAAGAGTATCAAAAAAGTGAGGATATCGTCAACTCATATATTTGGTCACGTTTGCCAGATATTCCATTGGCGAAAATCCAAAATGCGCATGCAACAAGTGTTGCTTTTACAGGATTTGAATATTTAATGGTGAGCAACGATAAATGGATCAACCTACCTTCAAGTAATAATTATAGCAGTAATCCAGCTTCTGGAAAGGCAGGTCGATTTCACACTTTACATACAAATGCACCATTGCAAGCATTTTTTACGCCTCATGCAAATGATCAAAACGCGAGTTATGAGTTCTCAGTTTGGGTGAAGGCCCAAAATCAAACTGATGGAGAATTGAGAGTAGAAATATTAAATGGGAATAATGGAAGTAATATAACAACGATTTTCCAAGCTCTAAGTTCTACTGTGAATACAAGTGATTGGACATTCGAACAATTGTCGTTTGATCTTCAAAAAATCAGAAAAGATTTCAATATTTCAACGACAACGCCATTAAAGATAAAGGCACAAGTCGTGAGCATAGCGAATCAAGTTTCAATTGATGAGTTTTTAGTTGCACCCGAGATGAGTTTAATTGAAACCTATACCTACGATATGGCCCATACACTAATTGCTTTTAAGAATGTACATAATCACTATATGTATTATAGTTATGATAAGCTGAAGAGATTGTCTAGTATATCAGATGAAAAAGGCAACTTACGTAAAATGTTTGAATACAATTATGAAGTAGACGGTTTGGATAAGAATTATGTCAAAACTCATGACATCTTAGTAGCGGGACTTACTAATGCAATTAATATCAATACATTATCAAAGGATGAAGTGGCCAATTCTGTAGTTTATTTCGATGGCCTCGGTAAGGCCATTCAATCTGTAAGTCAGAAAGCTGCACCTAATGGTAAGGATATTGTGAAGATCATAGGCTATGATAAATTTGGTAGGCAAGAAATTGATTATTTCCCTTTTGCTACGCAACACACAGGGCTCTATATAACAAATGCGGAAGATATTCAGAATTCTTTTTATGGTGGAGATGCCAATGAAGATGTGCGTGCTTACCAAACAGTTGTTATGGAGAACAGTCCTTTAAGCAGAACAGAAAAAGTCTTCAAAGGCGGACAGAAGTGGTATGATTATAACATTTCTGTGAATTCGGAACATCGCACGAATAAAGTAAATGAAGTTCGATTATTTACGAATGGTGTATCTAACAGCTTCTACCCTTCTGATAGCTTGTATTGCACAATGACTAGAGATGAAAATTTTGGATATAGATTTATTTATTCTGATAAATTGGGTAGAGAAGTCTTAAAAATTCATGAAGGAGCCAAAACGTATTACTTGTATGATAAATTCGGTAGACTTTCATTTGTGATTCCGCCAAAGGTCTTTGAATTCATGGAGAAGAATAACAATTTCAATTGCAACGACCCTGTCATTCGAGAGGGAATCTATAAATACAACTATGACTCAAAAGGAAGAATCATTAGAAAGACTATCCCAGGTGCAAAACAACAGATTATTCGATATGATGCTCGAGATAGAGTTGTGTTGAATATTGATGGGAAAGGCCAGAAGATCTTTACGAAATATGATGCCTTGAATAGACCGATAATGACAGGTTCATATTTTGGTAATCAACTCCCTACACCATCAGATGGATTATTTGAAAAAAGAAGTGCCAGTGGTATGCAAGGTTATACCATAGGAAATAGTTTTCCTACAAATAACTTAGAGATTTGGACCGTCAACTATTATGATCATTATGATTTCAATGCGAATGGAACATCAGATCAAAACGAAACCTTTATAACTCCTGTGGATCAAAAGTTTGTTCAAACTCCATCTAATAAGACCAGAGGCCTGATGATAGGTAATTTAAATGGTGTATTTGATAGTACAGGGCAAAGTGTTAGTCAATATCTTTTGAATAGATCGTATTATGACGAATTCGGCAATATTGTTCAAACTATTGATGAAAACCGCTCTGGTCAAACTGATATTTTAAATACTGCGTATGATTTTCAAAACCAAACGACCGCTGAACAGCTGTTACACCGAGCAGACTTGAATGGAGGTACAGTATCAAAGATTATCCTAAAGGAATACGAATATGATCATAGATCAAGAGTAATAAAAGAATTTATCCAAGTAGATGGGCAAAACCAAGAATTGTTGAGTGAAACAGCCTATGATGACTTGGGGCGTAAGAAATATTCTAAACTAGGTGCTGATGTTCACAATGCTAGCAAATATTTACAAAAGGTTGATTTCAGCTATCATCTTAGAGGTTGGTTAACAGGAATTAACAAGTACGCTTGTCCTGAAAGTGTTATTGGAACTCAAATAGACGCATCAACTAGCATTGGTCAGACACAAACAGGAAGTTCCACGCATTCTAACTCACCTCGAGTATTGACACAACTTGAAGAAAATGATCTGTTTTCTTCAGAAATGTTTTATGAAGAGTCCAGTGGGTTGGGATTGGGCGTTAAACATGAAGGGACGATTTCTGCGGTTACTTGGAGAAATGGATGTACTTCCAATCCTAAAGGATATCAATTCAATTATGATCAGAAAAACCAGTTATTAGCAGCCAACTACTATGAATCCAACAATCAAGAATTCATTCAAACAAATGATTTCACAGTTGACAATATCAGTTACGATTTGAATGGTAATATTCTTCACTTAGAGCGAAATGGTTTGAACAATGCTCAAATGGATGTTTTAGAGTATCATATCGATTTAAATAATCAACTCGGATTACTTGAAGAGACTGGAGACGTGAATCAAGGTTTTATGAGTAATAGAGCTACAGCTGCTTATATTTATGATGATAATGGCAATATGATCGAAGATCATCATAAATCAATGAAGGTATCTTACAACTTCATGAATTTGCCAACTGTAATGGCTTTTGCTAATGGTGATACGATTGTCAACATATACACAGTAGCTGGTGACAAGGTCGAGCAATGGTCAAAACCCGGGACTACGAAATCCTGGT
>JALEGO010000524.1 GCA_022763165.1 Flavobacteriales bacterium | reverse complement strand
TGGATTGTTGGTTGTGATGGAGGAATCTATGAAACATATGATCATGCAACTACCTGGCAGTATAAAGCTAATCTGCCCATCACTCAGTTTTATAAGGTGTCAATCGATTATGACACACCTTTTTATAACGTCTTTGGCGGGACACAAGACAATAACTCTCAGGCCGGGCCATCACGAACAATCAACAATGCGGGTATTCTGAATTCAGATTGGTATATTACTGTTGGTGGAGATGGATATGAGACACAAGTAGATCCTACAAATCCAAATATCATTTATGCCCAATGGCAATACGGAGGATTAATTAGGTATGACCGTCAATCTGGGGAAAGAATAGGCATTAAGCCGCAACCTGGAAAAGGTGAAGACGCCTATCGTTGGAACTGGGATGCTCCCCTATTAATCTCATCGCATGATCCTAAAACACTTTTTTTCTGTGCCAATAAAGTTTTCAAAACGGAAGATAGAGGAAATAGCTGGAAAACTATTTCTCCAGACCTGACGAGACAAGTTGATAGAAACAAGTTGAAAGTCATGGGTGAGATACAGTCTCCGGATGTTGTGATGAAGAACAAATCCACTACCATTTATGGTAACATCGTTGCCTTTGATCAATCCCCAGTAAATGCCAATTTACTCTATGCAGGTACGGATGATGGATTGATACAAGTTTCGGAAGATGGTGGGGCAACCTGGAAGAAAAAGGAAACTTTTCCCGGTGTTCCGGAAATGACTTATGTAAACATGCTATGGGCATCACAACATGATGAAAATGTGGTGTATGCCGCATTCAATAATCATAAAAAGGGAGACTTCAAGCCTTACATAATGAAGAGTGTCGACAAGGGAAATACTTGGACAGCACTGCAAAATGACTTGCCGGAAAGGGGTTCGGTTTATTCCATTGCGGAAGATCATGTTGATCCGGATTTGATTTTTGTTGGTACTGAATTTGGATGCCATGTTAGTGTCAATGGCGGCCAAAACTGGGTTAAGTTAAGTACTGGCTTACCAACCATATGCGTTCGCGACATGGCCATTCAGAAAAGAGAAAATGATTTGGTTCTGGGAACCTTTGGCAGGGGTTTCTACATTTTGGATGATTACAGCGCTTTAAGAGATTTGACTAAAGAAACTTTAGATCAGGAGGCAAAGATCTTTCCAATCAAGAAATCATTGGCTTACATCGAATCAAACCCTCTTGGACTCCGAGGTGTTGGGAGCCAAGGTGCCTCTATGTATACAGCACCCAATCCTAAATTTGGAGCCACTTTTACTTATCATACTAAAGAGAAACCAAAATCTCCTAAAGAACTACGCCAGGAGAAAGAAAAGAAAACCAAGGAGGAAGGTAAGGATATAGATTACCCTAGTTATGAAGAGTTTGTAGTTGAGGACAATTATGAAAAAGCGTATTTGCTTTTCATAATTAAGGATGACTCAGGCAATGAAGTTCGCAAACTCAAAACATCAACCACCGAAGGCATCCAAAGAGTAAATTGGAATTTGAGATATCCACCTACAACACCAATTCGAACTGATACTGCCAAAGTAGGTCGATACAGTAATCCGAATGAAGGTCCTTTGGCAATTCCAGGAAACTATTCAGTTGAACTTTGGCAGGCCGATGATGGTGTGCTGAAAAAGTTGGTGGAACCTGTTGCCTTTGAAGTAATTCCATTGGAGAACTCATCTTTAGAAAGGCAAACGGTGGCAAATATTGCTTTTAAAAGAGAAGTACAAGAATTGCGAAGGAAGATTCACGGAAGCATGAAAGAACAAGATGAATTAGATCTGCGCATCAAGCACATAAAACAAGCTATTCTTAGTTACCCAAATACAGAAATTGTATGGATGAAGGACATCAAGTCCTTGGAAAAGGTTTCTCACGATATTCGAATCAAGATCAATGGAGATCATCACAAATATCAAAGAGACATTGAAACAATCCCAGGAACAGCTTACCGCGTTGAAGGCATCGTCTGGAATACTTGGTATTCGACATCCAACCCCACTACAACCAATAAAGAACAATTTGAATTAGCAAAAGAAGATTATACTGAGATCAGAACCAACCTAGATAAGATGCGATCAAGCATTCAAACCTTAGAGTCTAAACTGGATGGCAAAAACGTTCCTTACACGCCCAATCGTTTAAATTGGAAAGAAAACTGATACCTTTTTTAATTGGAAGAAATTATTGACTTTCTGTAGTTTTCATGGATCAATGAAAAGTCTATCCGAACAGTACAGTTTTATCACTTGTCCATAAATGATGTGGAATCTTGAGTTACTCATGAAGAGTAATACGCTGGAAAGACTGCTCTTAGAATTGCGCTGTTGTCTATGTTCTACAATTTACGTTTCTCATTGACAATTCAAGATTAACCCTTCAAGGCAATTGTTCGGAATGTACCTAAGTGTTAGATCTCTTTTCCAAGCCAATTCAGAACATTTTTATACCAAATATCCTTACCCTCCTGTTCAGTCAAAATACCAGTCTCAACAGCATAGTCTACTACGCGGCCAGGAAACGAAGTGCCAACTCCTTCCATTTCACCTAAAGGATAAGGATCGTCCAAACCTATAATTAACTGACTAGAGCCCACCCTCTTTTTTAGAAGTTCTAGAGTATAGGAGTCATGAACCAAAGTATCAAAGAACAGATTCTTAATTCCCAAAGTCTTTCTTGGATCCTGCAATCCTTGAAAAATATCAGGTCTGCCATCAAAACCCTGAATTCTCCTTCCATAATTTGCAATACCCAACATTCCTCCATGAGCAAAACTGGTTCGCATATTTGGATACTTGTTCGGTAAATCCCTCAATGTAAAAAGATGCAAAGTGTCTGCGCATTGAGCCATCATCCAAACCAAATGGAACCTCCAATATTTGTTCTTTAGGGCTACCATTTTTTCTCCATCATATGGATGAATCTGCAGTGCTAAACCATACTCATTGGCCAGTTCATAAATTGGGTCAACATCTTCTTCTGCTACAGAAAGCCATTCTCCATCAGCATTTAAGAAATGCGTGGGCAAACAAATAACTTTCAAGTTGAGTTCATTTACGCATCGTTCTATTTCGGCCAATGCCTGGTCGATATACAAAGGTTGTACGACAAAACCACAGGTAAATTTATCGGGGTAATCATTCTGTATACTAGCATTATAATCATTCTGAAAATGGATGGCATCATGACAATCCTGTTTTTCCCAACCATTGCAGTATAATTGAGAAAGGCATAACATTACGGCATGGTCAATTTTATTTCTGGACATCCAATCCAGTTTCTCATTGATAAAAAAACTTGGATCAGTTATAGGTCGAGACCAATCTCCCTGGCGCATAAATTTTTTGTCATCGTCAATCCAAAAGAGTTTCTTATCCGCCATGAACTGAGGAATCTGAGATGGTTCAGGTAAAATATGTCCATGGGCGTTGATTCGCATACTTTAATTTTTAGGCTTACCGATCGGCATTTTCAAAGATAAAATTGCATTGATATAAATCATCAGCATTTAACTATAATTTGAGAATTGATCAAAGAAGATCATAAATCGACTATATATTCTTGATTAAAAAGCTTCGTTCGCTGAATGCGGGTAAAGATGGAGATCCCTCGTAAAAGAACTCGATTTCATCATTTCGATCCATTAGTCCTAAACTATATAAGACAGGTACATAATGATCAGGAGTAGGAGAAGCTAGTTTACCAAGTTTGTGGCTGGAAGTATAATTAATTAAGTTGTCAAAATTCCGATTTTCAATTTGTGTTTTGAGCCATAAGTCATATTCTGATTCCCAACCAAAAAGAGACATGTTCTTATCCCGCATTCTTTGCATAGTCAGTTGCAAATTATGGATCAATGAACCACTGCCAATTATAAGTATTCCTTTTTTTCTAAGGCTCTTCAATTGAACACCCAGGTCATAATGATATTGAGGTTTTGCATCATAATAAATGCTCATTTGAAAAGTAGGTATATTGGCTTTTGGAAATAAATGCATCAACATTGGCCATGCACCATGATCAAGCCCCCAGTCTTTTGTTTCGTTAATCGAGGGTACTATTTTTTTTACTTCGCTGGCTATTTCAGGAGCACCTGGAGCATGATATACTGGATCATAGTAATGTGCGGGAAAACCATAATAATCATAAATTTGCTCTTGCTTATCACTTATATTTACATAGGTGCCCTTTGTGCACCAGTGAGCCGAAATCACTAATACGGCCTTAACATCATAATTTTTCTCTAATGTCCTTCCTAGTTCGTATAATCTTTTCCAGAAGGGACGCTCATCTCTACTTACGGGAATGTCAAGCGGACTGCCGTGAGATGTAAATAAAACAGGCATAAGCTTTCCCTGGGAAGGGAGATCATCCGAATAAGCTTTGAGTTGGTTCAACGAATTCATTGCACTAAGCGTTAAAACTGTTTTGATGAAGTCTTTTCTTCGCAAGTCATTCTTCTTTTAACATCCGGTAAATAGTCGTCTGACCGATATCTAATTTTTGAGCCACTAGTTTGATATCATTATCATATTTCTTCAGAAACATGTCAACGATCCTCTTGTTATATTCCCTCAATGTGCATTCTTCAGATAAGGTGTCAGATAGTAAATCTCCCGATCCGAAAATAATGTCTTGTGCTTCTATGATGTTTGAATCTGAGAGAGCTCCAGCAAGTTCAATTATAGACTTGAGTTCACGAATATTCCCAGGATAAGAGTATGACAATAATTTGTCATTGGCCGCCTCGCTAAAGGACTTGGCTTCGAGTTTGTTTTCCTTACAAAATCCATCTAGAAATGACTTAGCAAGGATTAAAACATCCTTGTCCCTTTCGCGCAGCGGAGGAAGGGAAATGGTCAATCCATAAAGCCTATAATATAGGTCTTCACGAAATTGTTTTTCCTTTACAAGATCCAATAAGTTTCGGTGCGTGGCCACAAGAATTCTGCAATCTACCTTTATGGTATCATTGCCACCAACACGAGTGACCTCTCTTTCCTGTAAAACCCTTAACAATTTGGCTTGTACCGTAATATCAAGCTCAGCAATTTCATCCAAGAAAAGCGTTCCATTTTGGGCTTGTTCAAATTTTCCAATCCGTGTTGAAGATGCACCAGTAAAGGCCCCTTTTTCATGTCCGAAAAGCTCGCTTTCCACAAGCTCTGATGGAATCGCGGCAACATTTACAGCTACAAATGGCTCATCCTTTTTATTGGAGTTGTAGTGTATAGCTTTTGCCACTACCTCCTTTCCTGTACCTGTTTCTCCAGTAATGGAAACGGTTATGTTCGTTCGAATGGCTTTTTCAATGAGCGTGAAAATTTTTTTGATCGCAGTACTTTGACCAATTATGGTCTTTTCAAAATCGAACTTAGTCTGCAGTTCCCGCTTGAGGTATTTTATTTCCTCTTTTAAGTTATGTTCTTTAAGTAGCTTCTGGATACAGTGAATCAGAGGTTCTCTAATTTTTTCTGTCTTAATAATGTAGTCATATGCACCCAACTTGAGTAGCTCCAAAGCAACCTGAATTTCAGATTGTTCTGATATAACGATAACCTGAATGTTTGGGTCAAAGGCATATATCTTTTTGAATAATTCCGAGCCCGTCATATCAGGTAGGTTATAATCAACAGTTACGATGCTGGGCTTAGATTTCAAGGCATCTAGGCATTCTTGTCCAGAAATAAAGGAGGACACCTCTAATTCTGGAATCTGCGAAATGTTGTGTACCAAAAGCTTGTTATACCATTCATTATCCTCAACAACAAAAACTTTTATGGGGGAATCAGGCATGAATCAAAAATAACATCTATTGTGATAATTCAATGGACAACCTCTCACTAAAATCAAGAACATACTTCTTAACCCTGTCGGCCTCGGTATTCAAGTTCTTGAGTGTTTTACTTAGATATTCATCTGGAGCCTTACCCGTAAAATTTTCGATCTCCTTAAAATACTCGGTTAATTTTTGTGCTCCTATATGTCTTGAAGGGGAAACATTCTTATGAGCGATCTCCTTCATGTTATCCAAGTCTTTTCTCTTCAATGCACTTGCAAGATTCTCAAGGCCCTCATTGAGCGTTTTGGTAAAAAGTTCACACATCTCCAGAGCAAATTGAGGATCCGTTTTAGACATTTCATCTAAACCAGCTAAATTCATATCAGGGCTCCGTAAATTTGAATTAAGATTGAGAAGATCAATTAACTCTTCAAGTTTGAATGGCTTGAGGAAGAATTCAAGAAATCCTGCTTCCTTGACTTTTGTCTTCAAATTGTTGTTATCTGAACCGGAAATGGCAATAAGTTTGATATCTTTTTTGATATTCCGTAGCTCAAGACCTAATGTCAGACCATCAGTGTCAGGTAGATTCATGTCTAGTAGAGCAAAATCAATTTCATTGTTTGTTGTTATTCTGTGTGCCTCTTGTCTATTCATAGCGACCAATACATCTTTTGCAATCGGTTTCAACATCTTTCTAAGCAGCTCAACGTTGTAGTGCTCATCATCTACTACTAGAAAAGTTGATTGAGATGTATTGATTTGTGTATCAGTATTTTTGTTGCTTTTTCCGACTTTCAGCGCTATATCAAAAACGAATTTAGAACCTTCTTGAGGAGTACTTTCCACCTCTAGTTTCCCTCCAAGCAAATCCACTAACCTTTTTGTGATCGTAAGGCCCAATCCTGAACTTTGACCTACATCGTCTTGAAACTGAGTGAAAGATTTGAAAAGCGACTTTAGCTGTTCTTCGTTCATACCCCTCCCACTGTCGATAACAGCTATTTGGGCCCTGTAATTTTGTTCTTTTTTTTCGAGATGAAGTTGAATTTCAATTTTTCCTTCGCTGGTGTATTTTACAGCATTGCTGATCAAATTGGTAAGAATTTGTTGAATTCTAATTTTGTCACCTTTCACCCAATGTGCCCCTTGAGGAAGGCTTGTTTTATAATCTAAACCTTTTGATTTAGCCTGAAGAAAAAATATTTTAGATACATCTTCAATGACTTCGTTCAAATCGAATGTTTCTTCCTGAAGATGTAACTTTCTAGTATTGCTTTTTGTATAATCAAGCACATCATTGACAACATTGATCAAGTAGTCTGATGTATTTTTAATGATTTCAAGATGTTCTTTCACCTCTGAGCTCTTTGAGTTTCCAGATTGCAGTAATTTCGAATAACCCGAAATTGCGTTCAGTGGATTTCTAATTTCATGACTGATTGATGAAGCAAGATTCTCTTGCTCTTTCTTGGACCTAAGTGCTTGAACACGGGCTTCATTGAAAGCCTTGAGGTACTTTTTACTTTTTCGTATATAATTAAAGATGAGTACGATATTAATAATCAAAAAGAAGATAATTGATGCACAAAAAAGGAATATTCCCTGATAAATTTCATAAGTGCGATTCTCGGCTTTGGCAATATCCTCTTGAATTTTTTTTTGTTCTTTTATTTCAACTTTATCAAGCAAACTCGCTAAAGCTTCTTTCACGTTGTTGTGCTCTTTAAGAAGATATAATTCTCTCTTATGGTATTTGGCTGTGTTCTCCGCACTGTTGACTTGAAGTTCTTCTAAGGCCATTTTGACCTCCTGAAGCTTAGATGGTCCAGTATCTATTGGTATTTCTACTGGTTTGCTTTTTCCGAAAAGCTTATTAAAGAACCCTTTCTTTTTTTCTGGAATAGGGATTTCTGCACTCAATGTGTCCAAAGAGTCGATTTTGACGTAAATTTCATTCAGCTTCAATTGATTTGAT
>JALEGO010000523.1 GCA_022763165.1 Flavobacteriales bacterium | reverse complement strand
GCTTCATGAAGTCTTTTCCGACTGGAAAGGGGATCTTGAGCAAATTGATGATGTTTGCGTAATTGGAGTAAAGGTCACTTGAACAGGTAAGAAGAGCGAATTCTTTCCTTGAATCTTTGAAAGCTCTTTCAGAAATTCATGAGAAAATTATAAGAATGAAGTGCTTCATTAAATATGGCTTGTTTGATCTGTTATACATAAACAGGACAGGTGCCGAATGTCAACCAACAATAGAGGATTTAACTTTTAGGATATTCTTAAACTGATTTTGATCAGCTATGAAATCTATTCATTCATCGATAATTCAATGCTCTGAAGCATTTGATGTTCGGGTTGTTCTAGAATATTTCTGACATATTCTAAATCCTTATCTGGAAGGGAGTAGTATGTGTTTTCGCCTTTAATACCTATAAAATTCTGTTTTACATCAACGTAATCTTTTAAGTTGGCCATAATATCAAGTCTATTTTTTAGATATTGTTGCAAAGCTTTGTTAAATCTAGAATCAATGGTAGTATACAAAAGCTTTATTTGCTGACTATTAGTACATTGCTCATAAATTTCTGGGTAATTCTTGTGTGCGTATTGTAAGTACCAGGAAATAAATAATTTGAATTCATAGTAGGACGACAAAATGCTGCCATTTGTCGTCAAATAGTCTACCCAAAGACCACTTTCTTCAAAACCATGATTATCTTTTAGGTAGTCATACATTTCAACATGAGAAAGGAAGTCTTGATAGTAGGCACAGAATTCTTCAAATATGCCGAAAATCCCATTTTTTTGAGAATCCATATTAGGGTCCTGTGAATCAATATATTCATGATAACGAAATATGTTATCCTGATAATAGTCGTTTACAATATGATTGATTTGGTTACTCGTGAAAACATCAAAAAGGTCCACTGAAACCGTGAGATTATCATCAATGTAGTAACTCCTTTTACTTGGGTTTTGATTAAGATAATAATTGAAGATGTGATACTTTTCATGAATCATAGTGGAGTAGGCATTTATCAACTCGCGATAATCACTACTAACACAATACTTTTCGATGTCAGAAGCAGAGAAATCTCCTAAAATAGTATTTGCATTGGAGACATATTGATCAGAGATGTTTTGGTAGAGTAACTTTTTATCTGATATTTCATTTTGAGAAAATAAGTTTTGACAAAATAATATGATGAGGAAAATGTAAGATTTGTGCATAATTCGGAATTTAATTACTATACTCAGTTTCCGAAGAATTGTTACACTAAACTTTAAATAATTTTTTTATTTAATTTTCAATAATTATTGAAAATTCAATAATTATATTTAAATTGTATTCAAATAATGAACTTATGAGTAAAAAAATTGTGATTGCAGGCGGAAGTGGGTTCATCGGAAAGGAGATCAAAAAATATTTTGAAACTCTTAATTATAAGGTAGTAATACTCACCACTAAAAAAGCATTGTGTAAAAACGGGGAATATATTTATTGGGACGGTGTTAATATGGGGGCATGGGCAGCAACTCTGGATGGTTGTCACGCAGTGATTAATCTTGCTGGAAAATCTGTCAATTGTAGATACAATGAGCAAAACAGAAGAGCCATATTAACTAGTCGCCTTAGAAGCACTGAGCTAATTGGAGAAGCTATCCAAAATACTCAAAGACCACCAAAATATTGGATTAATGCCTCTACAGCCACAATTTATAGACACTCAGAAGATATGAACATGACCGAAAGAGATGGGGAAATTGGCGATGGATTTTCTGTTGAAGTAGCCAAACGATGGGAGAGGGCATTTTTCTCATTTAAGTTTCAGAATATTAAACAAATAGCCCTAAGAATTGCCATCGTTCTTGGTAAGGAAGGGGGTGTGATACCAGAGCTTGAAAAAATTGTGAAAATAGGTATGGGCGGTACTCAGGGAGGAGGTCATCAGTACATAAGTTGGATTCACATTGAAGACATGATGAGAATTATCGAATATGTGCTTACCGACAATACAAAAGCGATTGTTATCAACTGTGCTGCGCCCAACGCTGTGACTAATAAATATTTTATGCAGACCCTCAGATATAAAATGAATCGTTCATTTGGGATTACATTACCAACTTGGCTTCTAAAAATTGGTGCACTGCTAAAAGGTACGGAAACCGAGTTGTTATTGAAGAGCAGACGGGTTTATCCGCAGAATTTGCTGGTGCAAGGCTTCAAGTTCAATTATCCCAATGTCAATCAAGCTCTTGAAAGTTTAATTAATTAGATCATTATGGAAAGTATAGTATTGTCCAGAAAGTTAAAAACTAGGATTAGTAAGTCTAAAAAAAATGATGTCATAGAATTTTTTGAAAATGCCAGTGCCGATTATAGTACTTGGAGTAAAAAGTACAACATGCATTTTGGTCTTGCGAATTCATTTAAAGATATCTTTCGTCTCGAACAAATGTTGGACAACACCAACGAAAAGGTCTTTGAAGCATTGGAATTACCTGAAGGGAATAGTCAAATAGCTGACCTTGGATCAGGATTGGGCGCTGTGGCGAGGTACATGTGCGCGAAACTAGAGGGGATACATGTAATTTGTTCAAATGTTGTTCAAGAACAGCTAAGAATTTCCAAATTGTTGGACAACCAATTTAAGTTCAAATCTAATATCAAGTATTTAATGGAAGATTATAGATCCCTGTCCATTCCATCAAATAGCTTGGATGGTGCTTATGCCATTGAAAGCGAATGTTATGCAGACGGAAGTAACAAGAAGGATTTTGTAAAAGAGGCTTACAGAGTTCTCAAGCCAGAGGCCAATTTGGTCATTGCCAATTGTATGATAAAAGTTAAGGAAAAGAGTTTATCTCCACTGGTAAAAAGGAGCTATCGAAAATTGTGTGACCATTGGGCCTTTGATGAGATGTCCAATATTGATGAACTACAAAAATGTCTTCATGAAGAAGGTTTTCGAGATATAAAAATTCAAGACTACTCTAATAAAGTAGCCTTTTCCGCATTGTGGATACCCCTTAAAATCGT
>JALEGO010000522.1 GCA_022763165.1 Flavobacteriales bacterium | reverse complement strand
TTCGAAAACAGAAAGTCTGGAGCTGGGATATCGTGAATTTCAATTGTCTTTATTAACGTGTCAACACAGCCATTGGTGCTATATGCAACAAGTGTTACCGGATATTGACCAATTGCACCGTATAGATAGTTTGGGTTTGTTATTGAACTCGTATCTGTTGATGATCCAGAGACACCAAAATCCCAGCTCAAAGAGTCAATCGATCCTTGACTTACAGATTGATTTAAGAAGACCGTGTGGGTGCCTAGGCACTGTACGTTGGAAGTTGTAGAGAAATCTGCCATTGGATTTGGGTTAATTTGGATGATACCTGAGTTTTCATTTGAACATCCGCTATCTGTTAAAGTATTGAGGGTTACAGTATATAAACCGGTGTCTAAATATAAATGCTTTGGGTTGTCCAAGATACTAGAATCTCCATCTCCAAAAGCCCATGACCATTGAACAATATTGCTATTATCAACAGTGTATGAAGTGTCTATGAAAATTGTAGAATCCCCTTGACAAACGGACTGAAATGTGAAACCTGTTACTGGAGCTGTGCCGTTTATAGTAACATCTATAGTATCCACAAATGCACATCCTCTGCTATTTGTAGCGGTTAGGAAGTATAGGTTAGAAGTGGAAATATCAGTTTTTTCAGTAGTATCCCCATTCGACCATAGGTAGTCGCTAATGAGGCTTGCACCAGATTCAATACCAATAGAATTTCCAGAACAAATTTGAGTGTCACTTGCTAAGATTACGAACGTTTTAAAACTATCCAATGACACAACGAAAGAATCTGATTGAAATGAACATCCTAGAGTATCACTTATCATTACAGATACAGTGTCATTCACAAAAAGAGAAGAACTTTCAGCGGTATTTCCATTGCTCCAATTAAAGGTGTAGCCATTTCCCACTTGGGCACTAACCACAATCGTGTCATCCAAACATATGGTTGTATCGATAAAGTCAGAAAAATTTCCTGGGAATAGCACCAAAAGGCTGTCAGAATGAGTAAAACCAAAGATATCAGTTACTACAACCTTATATTCACCGCTATTTGAAGCGCTTATCTGGTTTTGTGTTGCACCCACAAGTGCTACATCATCGAAAAACCACTGATACGATTTATAATGACCTTCTACTGAAATTGTTGTATCACAAAATCCGTATGGGATATCGATGTCATTACCTATATTCACCGGTTTTACATATTTAAATCTTAAATAATCGTTTATCAGCTCTACAGTAGAATCTGAAAGAGCAGAGTCGAAAATCATTACTTCAACATATTCTCCACTCCATACACGACCTGGTACCAAATTGTCCCAACTCAGATTTTGCGCTCTCACATTGCCAAGGGATTGACAGGAATATATAAAGTATTCTGACGGTACCACAGTAGTTCTTCCATCAATAGTATTCTTGTTCAATTTAGTAGTACCATTTTCAATAAGATTATTTGCAGCGCTACCGTAGAATGTAGAGTCGTTTCTATAAAAGTCAAAGGCTGAGGGATGTGCTAATAATGATCGAGGTGCCGGAGCATTTGCGTACAGATCTTCTTTGGCAACAATGAAAACTGTTCTAATGCTATCGATAGACCCAAAATCCAAATAGTCATCTACACCATCAAATTGTATAGAACTGTGATCATTAATTTCAAAGTTATTCTGAATGAAGTTGGGCATTACACCAACTGAAGGTTGAACTGCATCGTGTTGTGAAAAGCTCATATCTTGCCAAAGGGCTACTGGACCGCTTGAAGTGTCTATACCTGCTTCAGGATGCAACCACAGTTCCATGCCTAGTTGAGACATTTCAACATGATTGAACTCAAACACTTCACTAAATGTACTATCCAAACATGGTGTCAAGGCAATAACACGCCAATAATTTGAGGCATTTGCATTCAAAACGGCTAATTCAGCACTAGTTGTGCTTACATTTTGCGTAATCAATACATTTCCAAATAAAGGATCCGAAGCAACTTGAATAATATAACTAAATGCCTCTTGAGATGTATTCCAATTGAATTGCACACTATCACCCACGACTGAGGAACCATTCATTGGGCTCACTAAGTTGAAATTTAGCGGTTGTGGATATGTGTCATTGACCTCAAATAAGACTGTATCTGAATAGCTACAACCATAAATGCTGGTGGCCAGCAGCGTTACTTGATATGTATTGCTACTTGAGTAGTTATGGGATGGGCTATTCTGACTTGATCCATTTCCATCACCAAAATCCCATACGTAAGAATTGATTGTATCATTATAAAATGTCTGTATTGCAGAGGTAAATTGATAATTGAGTCCTGTACATCCAATGTTTGAACTTATGCTAAACGAAACTACTGGATTACCAAAAACCCTGAATGGTTTGTTGTTAGAAGCCGAACAACCAGAATCTGTTTCTACATACAAACTTACATTGTACAAACCTGAATCACTATAAAGATGTTTTGGATTCATGTTTGTATCAGAGCCTCCATCTCCAAAGCTCCAGAAGATGGAATCAATGCCTATAGTAGAAGTGGACAGGTTTGTAAACAAAATGGAATCTGAAAAGCAACTGGAATCCACAGAAAAATCAACAATCGGAGCGTCACCTTTTATTGTTATGAATATCGAATCAACTCCAACACAACCTGAGACATTGCTGACAGTTACTGAATAATACTTTGTCGAATCAATTGAAATGGAGGTGTTTGTAGAGCCTGTTGACCACAGGTAACTCACACTTTGGAAAGCACCAGAAATTAGAGTTATGATATTTCCTTTACAAAGATTCGTATCGTTACCCAAATCAATACTGCTAGGAAAGCTATCCATATCGAGTGTTATAGTGTCCGATTCGAATTTACAGCCATTGGTATCAGTAAAGGTCACTGATAAATCTGTGGCCTGCTTTATGTAAATAGCAGAATCAACACTGCCATTTGACCAACTCAATGAGTAGATTGAGGTCGAAACATTACTTGCAAATCCAACAGAATCATATTGACAAAATGTAGTATCTGAAAGTCCTGATATAGGAACTGGATATGAAACTTGAACGCTGTCAGCGTAGGTCACTCCAAAAACGGAGGTGGCCTCTACACGATATAGGCCAGGTGCGTTGACG
The DNA here is from genome assembly GCA_022763165.1 of Flavobacteriales bacterium. Taxonomy (GTDB): domain Bacteria; phylum Bacteroidota; class Bacteroidia; order Flavobacteriales_G; family JALEGO01; genus JALEGO01. The sequence continues at coordinate 3,203 of JALEGO010000522.1, read as the reverse complement.
GCTATGATATTAGAGTCTATGTTTAGATTTTGTCCGTCTTTAAACCATGAATAGGATACAAAACCTTCAGCAACTTCTAAGTCCGTTTCACAAAATCCGTAGTCTACATTAACAACTCTTGGCAAATCAAGATGCGCTGTGTATTTATCAATTAGATAATCTTCCGTTAACTGCAACAAGGAGTCACTCAGAAGTGACTCATAAAGCATCACTTCAACATAGTCTCCACTCCAAACTCTATTAGAAATCGTAAAGTCTCTACTGATATTTTGAGCATCTGTCGGTCCCAAGGTATTTATTGATATTAGATTGTAGCCCACAGGCAGAACAGTGGTGTTTCCTGGGTTTGGAATTACTGTTTTATTGATGCGACTTAGGCCATTCTTGACATTGGAATGTGTAGAGCCTGTCCACAAAAATTCATTTGCACGATAAAAATCAAATTGACTATCATGTCCGAGAAAAGGACGGATATCTGATGGCCCTTCTGGCTGATCCTTGTTTATCACAACGAGAACAGAACGTATACCAGATAAGGCATTGAACTCTAGAAAATCATTAGTTCCATCCATTCTGATGGCTCCATGATTGTTGATCTCTTTAATACTATCTACGAAAGTTGGCTGAAAATTGGTGTTGGATTGCAGTGCGTGATTGGCATTACTTGTATTGTCATCCCATTGTGTCACTTTCCCTGAACTAATGGCCACATTGCTTTCTGGGTTGAGCCATAAAGAAAGTGTTCCAAAACTGTTAGGATTGATGATGGTGAGTTTTCTAGTTTCGGACCAAGCTCCAGGAATTCCTGAAGTTACTGATCGCATTCTCCAATAGTAGACTGAATCCTGATTGAGATTAACAGTCTGTGAATCGTTTGTCAGACCCGAATAAGACCTAAGGTTTATCGAAAATATTTGATCAGCTGCTATTTGGAGTTCGTAGCTGTCTGCGCCAACTTCTGTATCCCAGTAAAAATCAATTTGTGATGTGCCTGAAACATAATGGTTTCTAGGAAAATGTTGCTTAGATTGAGCAAAAGTTCCGGCAATAATAAAGCAAAATAATACAGTAAGATTGTATTGTATCCTATAAAGGCTTGCTCTCATTTAATTTTAATCGAATAAAAATATAATATTTGTCAAAAGTATTTATACTGCTGAACAGAAGAAATGTTTCATAAATTAAAATCCAATATCGCCCAGAAATGTCACCAATTAGTCAAAAATGCGTTTCAATCGGATTTAGAGGACTTGAAAATGCTTCAGGCCAAGGCATTGGTAGATCAGCTAGGGCATTGTAAAGATATATTTCATTCAGAGTTCAAAGTCTTTTCACAATGGGGGGATGATGGGATTATACAATACTTAATCCGTCACTTAAATCTTTCAGATGAAAGCTTTATAGAATTTGGAGTAGAGGATTATAGTGAATCCAACACCAAGTTCTTGCTGATGAACAACAATTGGAGAGGACTTATTATTGATGGCAGTACGAAGTATATGGAACGTGTCAGGTCCAACCGAATCTATTGGAAGTATGATCTGACAGCTGTTGATAGTTTCATTACGAAAGAGAACATAAATGATATATTTAAACAAAACGGCTTTGCAGGAAAGCTTGGAATTCTGAGCATAGATATTGATGGGAATGATTATTGGGTCTGGGAATGCATTGATTCTGTTGATCCAGATATTGTAATAACAGAATACAATAGCGTATTTGGGGACAAACTTGCGATTAGCGTACCTTATTCTGCTGATTTCGTAAGATCAAACCACCACCATTCAGGCTTATATTGGGGCGCTTCTGCAAACGCCTTGTTAACGCTAGCCAATCAAAAGGGATATGCTTTGGTTGCTGGAAATCAGAATGGTAACAATTTGTTTTTTGTGAAAAAAGAATTGCTCAATGATCGTGTCCCAGAAAGGCAACTTTCAGAGTGCTATTTTGAGAGTAAATTTAGAGAGTCTAGAGATGAATCAGGGAACTTGACCTTTGTTTCTGGAAAAGATAGACTTAAAATCATACACAATACTGAAGTGGTTGATGTCAAAACAGGGTCACAAAAGAAGATCGCGGATTTAATTAATGAAAAGGACTGATGGAAGATAAGATAAACATTGAAAGTGTTGAGTATAATGGTATCAGATACGCTGAAGTGATTTGGGCTGACAGTCGCGTAAGTGCGACAACCTTCTTTTCACCAGCTAAATCTTCTTTTCAATTTGGACTTTTGGCCCATGCTAAGGGTTTTGAGGAACCGCCTCATTATCACAAGTCTATGGGCAGACTTATTGAGGATCTTCAGCAGATGTTTGTGGTCCAAAGAGGTATTGTAGATGTTGAATTGTATAGTGATGATAAGAAACTATTGAGGACCATTCGGTTAAATCCAGGAGATGCAATTGTTTTGATTCATGGTATTCATGCAATAAAGGTTATCGAAGACATGCAATGTTTAAGTATTAAACAAGGTCCTTTTTTAGGAGATGAAAATGACAAAGTATTTGTTAATATGAATGCATGATGATTCCAGTTTTTGAACCGTCAATAGAAGAAAGTGATATACAAGCTGTTGTAGAAACACTTAGAAGGGGAGAGATATCAGGAACCTTTGGAGAGAGTATTCCAAAATTTGAAGAAGCCTTTGCTCATTATTCCGATTGCGAATATGGTGTTGCCGTAAGCAGTGGATCTACGGCACTTCATATGGTAATTACTGCTTTAGCATATGAAAAGGATAGCGAAGTACTTGTAAGCTCAAATACCAATATTGCATCGGCTCTTGCGATGCATCATAATAATTTGCGAACGATTCCGGTCGATTCTGAGCCTGACACCTGGAATATGAATTTGGATTTGGTTGAAGGTTTAATAACTCCTAAAACCAAAGCAATTATGCCTGTTCATATTTATGGGCATCCTGTTCAAATGGAGGAGTTGAAGGCTATCGCGCAAAAATATAGTCTTGATATTATTGAAGATTGTGCAGAGGCTCATGGCGCCACTGTAAATGGTAAAAAAGTTGGAAGTTTTGGCATCGGTAATTGCTTTAGTCTGTATGCCAACAAGCTGATCACATCAGGTGAAGGTGGGATCATCACCACCAATGATAAGTCTTTTTATGAAGAGCTACGTCTGCTCAGAAATTTGGCTTTTACAAAACCAAGGTTTTATCATGAAAAGGCAGGATTCAACTTTAG
>JALEGO010000521.1 GCA_022763165.1 Flavobacteriales bacterium | reverse complement strand
GTAAGATTTACAAATTGAGGGTGTTGATTTAGATATGTGTTCAGTTTAATATCAACTTCCTCCTGAGTGTATCCACAGAAAACAATGGATATAAAAATGATGAAATTACCAATCTTCATTATTGATCATTTATCCAAAAATGGAAAAATTCTTTGATTTTGCAATGAATTCATATGTTCTTAATAATATAAATGTCCCCTCATTTGTCCCTTTTTACAAATTGTGGCTCAAAAATGTAATGATCTGTATATCATCGCCTTAAATATTTGATGGATTTTACACTATTTTTTAAAACGACTAAATTGGCTGCTCAAATACATTATTATGAAAAGTTTAAAAATGAATATTTGCGGTCTTTTGACTTTAATCAGTTTAATACAATTTGGCAATGCACAATCTTATTTTCAAACTGCAGTAGGAGGAGCTTCTAATGAAAGTGGAAGGTCTGTAATTATTGATCAAAATGGTGATATTGTATCACTTGGTTTGACCACTTCATTTGGTGCTGGAAATGAGGATTTTTACGCTGTAAAAATGGACACTCAAGGCAATTTGATTTGGGCCAAGGCTTATGGTGGAGTGGGAGATGATCGGGGTTTTGAAGTGATTTCCACGACTGATAACGGTTATTTAATGATTGGTACTGAGGAGTCCCTCGGACCTGGTTCGAGTAATATTTTAGTAATCAAAACAGACGCGCTGGGAAATGTAGTTTGGAGTAAAACCTATGGTGGAAGCTCTACAGAACGGGGGTTTTCGGGTCAACAGACATTTGACGGAGGTTTCATAATTGGAGGTTATACAGATTCTTTTGGAGCGGGAAGTTTCGATTTTTATTTAATCAAAATTGACGCTGCTGGAAACATGCAATGGACAAAGACGTACGGTGGAACATCAGATGATAAAGGTAAATCTGTAAGACAAACTTTGGATGGTGGATTTGTTTTTCGAGGTATCACAAGTAGTTCTGAAACGATGGTTATAAGAACGGATAGTCTAGGTAATCTACAATGGTCAAAGACTTATGAAACCTATCTTGGAGGAGGGTTTGATGATAAACACAATATTGATGTCACGAGCGATGGAGGAAGCGTCTTTTCCATTTCACCTTCTAACAGTGATTATGACGCTGGTCTCATGAAATTAGATCAAAATGGTAATGTACAATGGGTGAATGCATTTGATATTGGCGGAGCCAGTCAGCAATGCTATGCCGTAAAGCAAACAAGTGATCAAGGTTATATTTTGTGCGGGTATGCCGACCAACTTACTGTGGGAGGATTTTTTGCGGTCAAAACGGATGCCTCGGGAGCCCATGAATGGTCCAAGATTCACTATGGGGGCTCTTGGGCATATGATATTACAGAACTTCCCAATAATTCATATGTAGCCGTTGGAGATGGTATCACAAATTTAGGTCAAGGCTATAACTACTATTTTGCAAAAATGGATAGCGCTGGCAACACGAATTGTTATGATACAACTTTAACGGTGTCTTCAGTAATACCAACTTATTCTGAAACAAATAAAAGCTTGACAACAGGAAGTGGTGGAACGGAGAATGTTTTCAACCCAACCGTATCAACGGCAGGCAACCTAAGCTTGGTTTGTCAGGCTTTATACGACAATGAAGTTACCCTGAGTCCTGAAATTGCAATTTTTCCAAATCCGAACAATGGGATGTTCACCTTGACGATGGATCAACAATTTGAATCTTTCACTATTTATGATGCAAAAGGTCAAATAGTCACAAACAAAAGGGTTCGATCTGACTTGAAGCAGGAAGCTATTTCAGGATTGACGAAGGGAGTGTACGTGATTCATTTTAAAGGTAAAGATGTTTTTAAATCTAAAAGAGTCATTGTTTATTGATTAGAAGGCCTGTGCTCACTTATTTAGTGTCTCTAGTCGTTCTTTCATGGCCTTGTAGCTGGCATATCCTCTTGCTAAAAAGTGAAGTTGATCCTCTTTTCGAAATAGAACTGAAGGAAACCCAGAAACACCGAGCTGTCTACTTTGACTAAAGTCCCCATGCGTATTGTTCTTCATTTCTTCTGAACTAAATTGCTCTTTGAATATGTTGAAATCAATTTTTAGCTTTTCGCAAATGGGTTCGTAGAAGGTCAGTTCTTTAGGGTCTTTAGATTCTACATAGAAATAGTATTGTGTCAACTCGTAAAATGAGTGGGCCTTCTGTGGTGCGATGTTTTTGGCCGTCACCACAGCCCTGCAGGCAGGCTCTGTGTCATAGTTGAAATGTTCAAGATCAAACAATTTGTAACCAAATGGTTGATTGCTTCTTTTGTTTACCTCTTCCCAATGATGCTTTAAGAAATCCTTGAAGGCGATATTCCACTTATCTCCGCCTCCGGGCCTAAGACCTCCCATAACAATTTTAAATGGTATGCCTTTCTGTTCCCCATATCTTTTCAATGCATTCAATTGAGGTGAAATGCCCCAGCACCAGCTGCACATAGGGTCTCCAATGTATATGATCTCCTCATCTGATTTCCAGTTAATAGTGTCATTTGTAGGAGCAAATTCTGGAATTTTGCATAAACCAGTTTCAGGATCACAATTTATATGAATGTCATTATTTTGGCTCATTGTTGGTCTAATAAAAAACAAGCACAACAAGAAGGTCGTAAATCTTAGGTGTGCGAATAAATACATTTTATTAAGATAAGAAATTCAACAATCAAATTACTTCGTGGCGATTTTTCCACCGAGCCATGCCATAGGTAAGTATGCGAGGGTGATATCTAGGATGGCAAACCAAGTGGGCCCTGGAAGCATCATATTAACAGCGATACCTCCAAGTAAAAAGAGTACTCCTATTCCTAAAGAAAACTTCATTTTATTTGTAGCTGCGATTTTTCCAGCAATGATAGCACCTGTAAATGTGCCCAATGCATGGGCTAGGAATGGAAAAATGAAATATTTTCCTCCGAGTGTAGGCATAATAGCTTTCAGCGCCTCCATATCATTGGTGTCAACTCCTTCAATGGGTAAAATAGCATGTCCTAACTGGACCAATCCCATATTAATAATGCTGCCTCCAATCCAACCAGCGATTACAGCAAGGATATTTTTTAGAATAGGGTTCAATACATCAATTTACCTTGTAAAGATAAGTTTTTCAATAATGTGAGTTTGCAAATGTTGATCTAAGAGCTCACTTAAAAGGATTAGTGTGTTTTTTGAGAATGAAAAGGCCTAATAATTAATCGTAGGCTGTTGTTTGACTTGAAGTAGGCCCAGGCCCAATTGACCAGTACAACTGCTCTATTTCTAAAACCCACAAGTAGCATTAGGTGAATAGTCATCCACACAAACCAAGCAAAAATTCCTTGAAATTTTAGAGGTTTTGTATCCACAACGGCCTTATTTTTTCCGACCGTAGCCATATGTCCTTTATCCTGATAGATAAACCGCTTTACAGTTTTTAGTCTGGCTAAAGAGTTAAGTGATTTTCCAAGATATCTACCTTGTTGATCTGCTACAGATGCTAGCATAGGGAGTCCGTTTGGATATTCTTCTGATTGCATAAATGCTACATCGCCAAGCACATATACGTTTGAAGAAAGCTTCATTTTACAGTACCCATCCGTTAAAATGCGGTTTTTGACAATGTTTTCGGGTGTGATACCAGCTGGAAACTGTCCTTTTACTCCTGCCGCCCAAATTAGAGTATCGGCCAGAATGGAGCTGCCGTCTTCTATTGAGACTATGTTATTCTCATACTCCTTTACCCTTGTGTTCTTCATGACAGTTACTCCTAAGCCCTTGAGGTAGTCCTCTGATTTTTTTGAGGCGATTTCGCTCATGGCGGACAATACACGCGGTGCTGCTTCTATCAGTGTTACTTTTACACCACTTAAGTCCAAATCTGGAAAGTCTTTTGGTAAGGCATTGTTCCTAAGTTCTGCAAGTGCTCCAGCCAATTCTACGCCCGTAGGACCAGCTCCTACGATTACAAAATTTAGCAATGCTTCTTTTCTTTCGGGATTTTTTTCGTTGAGTGCTAATTCAAAATTCCCTAAGATTTTACTTCTTAAGTTTAAGGAATCAATTAATGTTTTCATTGGAAGTGAATTCTTTTGCAAACTGTCATTTCCAAAAAAATTGTTGGTGGCTCCCGTAGCTATTACTAAAATGTCATAAGCGATTTCACCAATGTTAGTAGAAAGCGTTGATGAGTCAATGTTGATTTTAGAAACATCTGCCAATCGATAAAATGCATTTTTTTTATTCTGCAAAATTTTACGAATTGGATATGCAATGGAGTCTGGTTCTAAACCCGTGGAAGCTACTTGATAAAGTAATGGCTGAAATGTGTGATAATTGTTTTTGTCTATTAGGACAATTTGATAAGATTTGGTATTAATGTTTTTTGCTACCTGCAGCCCAGCGAACCCTGCGCCTATAATTACTACTCGAGGTAGTTTAGTTTCTGGAATGTACATTTTAAGAATTCATATTAAATCCCCCTTAAAAACACATTTTTTCTAAGAAATATGCTAAGCATTTTGCTTAAATAAAAGGTACAAAATTTTCAGGTGATTTCTAAATAATGTGAACGTATTTTCAAGCTCCATGATTCAATTTAAAATCGAATTATAAAGGTCATCTTTGAAATCTTCTTGGCTCATGATTTCCCCAAGTTTTTGAGCTGCTTCTTTATAAGAAGGTTTGTTGAAAACATCCAAAGCCAATTTTTCGAACCTTTTTTCATTAAGTTTACTAATGTCAACTCCTTTTGGACCAGCACCCTTTGAAGCAATAATAGTGTTCCAGATATATTGATCGATTATATGTGGTATGATTAAACTGGCACAACCGTTTTTCAATGCAGTATGTGTTGTGCCTGAGCCCCCATGATGAATGACCGCATATATTTTTGGGAAAATCCAGTCGTACGGAATACGCGTGACAAAGTGGAATAAATCAGTATTATATTCTTTTGGCTGAACAAGGCCACCTGCCGCAGTATTGATAATAGCTGGTATTCTATTTTTCTCAAGAACTTTTAATATTATCTCAGTTTTTTGTGAAGGATTATCATTAACCATACTTCCGAAGGTCACAAAACAGATTTTTTCATGTCTTTTTAAAAAAGATCTCAAGTTTTCAGATGGTCTCCAATCCAAGACTTTGTTCCTCTCATGATATCCTAAGACCTGAAGATTGTCTCGCCAGTACAACGGTCGTTCAAATAGCGTTGGCGAGATGGTATAAATGGCTTTGTTAGAAAAAAGAGCTGATTGAACCTCTTTTTGATTTGTATTTTGTGTCTGCTCAAACTCCTTGACAGAATTCATAATTGTTTTGACCAAACCGTAGTTGGCAAGTTTATAAGTGAGTTTATTAATAAAAGGCCCAAAGTCTTTGTTGAACGCCACGTGGGCATGATCTTTGACATAATGTAAATAAGGAACAGGACTTATTAAGACGGTTTTTCCAGGATTTTTAATAGACCATATTACTGGATATATAACCTTCCCGTTATGAATGATCCTGTCCGCTGACAAACGTTCAATAGCATCAAATTGCTTCTGTATCATTGAAGAATTGATACTTTTCTGTTTCTGAATCAGTTTTAAATATGCGCGAAATTTTCTGAAGCCAAAAGAGCCTCCTGCCATGGCAATTCTACCTTCGGGGCTATTGATTAGATCAATAAACTCTTCTCCTAAAGAGATAAATTCAAACCCGGAGTCATCAGAAAGTTTCTTGAACTGTTCTGGAAACATACAGATCACCTCATGTCCTTTTTCTTTTAGGATTTCACCAATTGCTAAAAAGGGTTCCATGTCTCCCCTAGTACCGATTGATGTTAAAATAAATTTCATTAATTATTGCACTTAGGTTTTTTTAACCCGAAATAATGGTAGGCATTTGTGTTTTCAACTTTAAAAAAGTGACAGCCAGTTTCATCATCACATTCACAACAATATAGAGCAAACTTCCATCTTACAGTTGTAGACTCGCAACATGAGTATTTTGTTTCTAGTTTGAAAAAGAAAACAATTGTCAATAGAGTTACCAAAAATGAAAAGAGAAATAATTTGATCTTTTTTTTATCCATCCTTAATCGGTTGCATGATAAATGTAAAGTGCTTTTTTAATGTCCCCGGAATCTCTAAAAGATCAAATTCGCCTATGAACCTTCCGTCAATTTGTTCTTCACCAATATATTCTGGAATAAGAATGAAGCTGTTGATTTTACCAGCTCTTCCATGCAAAAGCATTGTTAAACCTTTATAGCAATCTATTTTCCAGATATCTTTAAATTCTTCTACAATAAGCCCACTGTCTAGACCCAAATGCGTGTAGGATTGATCTGAGTATTCAAGTATTTCTGCATCAAAATCAGATACTTTGGTGCCTCCAGAACCCTTTTCCTCAAAAAAACTGGTATGCCATGAAAAAGTCTTTAACAGCGAACTTATTTCAAAACTGTGACAGGCATTCCTAGTTTCAATGGGTTCAAAATACAACCATTTAAGATTGTCTTGGTTTTCAGAGGATACCATAATCAACGAGGTATCGGTTCTTTCCACTTCTTTCAAGTCAATTGAGTCATTGAAGACATGATATGTGCCAGTTTGGAACTCAAAATCAAGATTTATAGGTTGCTTGCCAGCAGGTTTGAGAATGGCTTTATCAAATTCAAATTGCAAAAGATAAAAGTTCCAATTGCGATCGAAATAATCTTCGTTCTTAGGTTTTGGGTATTTATAGTTTACTATAGCTTCTGAAAGTTCCTTTAAATCTGTGATGGATGCCTTCAAAGAGTCGATCCCCTCCTGTCTCTGAATCATATGATCCATAGAAACATATTTCAACATCCATATTTGCTCGACAGGCCTTTTTTCGTCTGATTGACTTTTGCCATTGCACCCTAACATAAATGGCAGCAATAAAAATGACAGATATTTTTTGGGCATGGCCAAAGTTATTTTTTATTTAAGGGCAAATCCTTTTTTGACTTAATTTAACACGCAAATTTAGATCATGAGGTTGAATTATAAAGTTCTTGGCAGTGGTGATCCCTTAATAATCTTACATGGCTTGTTTGGTTCACTAGATAACTGGCAAAGCGTTGGTAAAGCCCTATCTGAAAAGTTTACTGTGTATCTTGTAGATGAGAGGAACCACGGAAAATCTCCACACCACAATGACTTTAGCTATTATCATATGTCTGAAGATTTACTGGAATTTTTTGAGCAAAATGATATAGACTCAGCGCATATTATCGGTCATTCTATGGGGGGTAAAACAGCCATGAAGTTTGCGCAAAACTACCCAAGCTATGTAGAGAAATTAATTGTCGTTGATATTGCTCCCAAAGCTTATCCTGTTCATCATCACCAGATCATCGCTGGCTTGGAACATGTTGATGTAGAAACAACTGGATCAAGAAAAGAGGCCTACACTCGCATCTCAGAGTATATTGAGGAAGATGATGTAAAGCAATTTCTTTTGAAGAACATGTACTGGATCGAAAAGGGTAAATTGGCCTGGAGATTTAATCTTCCAGTGATTAAAGAAAACATTGAGATTATTGGTGAGGCCATTGAGGACAGACAATACCATGGAGATACGCTTTTCATCAATGGTAAAAAATCAGATTATATTAAAGCTTCAGATTATGATAGCATAAAGCTGATCTTTCCGAATGCTGAATTTGCTGAGGTAAAGGATGCGGGTCATTGGGTACATGCAGAAAGGCCTGAAGAGTTTCTGGAAATACTCTTGAATTTTCTGTGAAGAATTCTCTCGCTCTAATGCTCGGTGTTTTATATGCTTGATTATCAATGCTTTTATTAAAATTTAGAAAAAAGGAATAAATGAAGTAGGGGTTTTGAGATTGTTATTTGTCTCACTTTCAAACAAAGCAAAAATGAGACATTTGATATTCCCTTTATTTCTATTTCTTTCTTCAAATCTTCTCGCTCAAACGAAGATTTTTCAGACAATCAGAGGAACAGTAATAGATCAAGATTCTAAATCTACAATTCCAGGTGCTAACGTTATAGTAATTGGTTCAGATCCAATTTTAGGAGCCAGTTCAGATATGAATGGGAAATTTAAAATTGAAAATGTTCCTGTAGGCCGCGTCAGTTTGAAAATTACCTTTTTGGGCTATGAGAACAAAGTGATTCCAAATATTCAACTTAGTTCCGCAAGGGAAGCTGTTTTTGAAGTGGAGCTTCAAGAATCTTTGGTGAAGTTGGATGTAGTTGAAGTTAAGGCAAAAAAGAACAAGGCTGAAGTTTTAAATGATATGGCACTATTAAGTGCCCGTACCTTTTCGGTTGAAGAAACAAATCGTTATGCAGGTTCACTTAATGATCCGGCAAGAATGGTTTCCGCTTTTGCTGGTGTGGCAGCTGATGCTGAGGGAGATAATAATATTGTGGTAAGGGGTAATTCTTCGAAGGGAATACTCTGGAGATTAGAAGGTGTTGAAATCCCCAATCCCAATCACTTTTCAGAAGAGGGTTATACCGGAGGTCCCATAAACGCATTAAACTCTGATATGCTTGCAAATTCTGATTTTTTCTCTGGGGCTTTTGCTCCTGAATATGGCAATGCCTATTCTGGTGTTTTTGATATGAAATTGAGAACTGGAAATAATGAAAAAAGACAATATGGATTGAGTGCAGGGGTCTTAGGAATTGATTTCACTGCTGAAGGGCCATTTTCAAGTGGAAGTCAAGCCTCATATTTGGTAAACTATCGATATTCATCATTGGCTTTATTGGATAATTTAGGTATTGTAGATTTTTCAGGTGTTCCTAAGTATCAAGACGCTTCTTTTAAGTTGCATTTGCCAACAGAAAAGGCGGGAGTGTTTTCGATTTTTGGATTGGGTGGATATAGTACAATTGATCAAGAAGGGTTTAACGAATCTGAAGATACGCTGATGTGGTCAGGAGTATACAATTCACATATGGGAGTTGTGGGTTTAAATCACTCTTATTTATTCAATGAAAAGACTTATTTAAAATCAAGTCTTTCAATGGCTAAAAATGGAAGTGAAGATACTTTTAATTGGAGAAGAAAAGAAACGGATGTTGACTTGACAAAAGTTTTTGAAGACGGTTTAAACAAAACCACATCAAGGGCTACATTGACATTAAATCACAAGTTTAATGCCCGTCATAAGCTTCAAGTAAGTGGAACATATTCACATTATATGTTCAATTTTAAATCTGAGTATTTGGATGATGAATTGAATCGTTTTATTACGGAATTAGATCGTTCAGGAGATGCTGGTCATATTCAATCTTTTGTGAGTTGGAAATATAGAATTAATGAGAAACTTACTATGGTGAGTGGTGCTCATTACATGCATTTTTTACTCAACAGTTCAAACTCCGTTGAGCCGAGATTGGCTCTGAAATGGAAATTGGATCAGAAACAATCTTTGAGCACAGGTTTTGGTATCCATAGTCGATTAGAATCTCTTACAGGATACTTTTCAGTTTTAGAGCGTGATGATGGAACATCTTACACACCAAACAGAAATGTGGAGTTGGCAAAAGCACAACACTATGTGGTTGGATATGAGAACAGAATTTCGGATAATTTGAATTTTAAGACGGAGATATATTATCAGTCGCTGTATGATGTACCGGTTGCAAATGATACAAGTAGTTCTTATTCTATCTTAAATACTTCTGGAGGATTTGATAATGTTGAGTTGGTGAATAAAGGCACTGGACAAAATTATGGGGTTGAATTAACTCTAGAACGATTTTTTGCAAATAGCTATTTCTTCTTAATAACAGGGTCGTTGTATGAGTCGAAATATACAGCTCTTGATGGCGTAAAAAGAAACACCAGATTCAATGGAAACTATGCGAGCAATGTATTAATAGGAAAAGAGTTCAATATAGGGAAAGAAGGAAAAAACAAGACTTTAACCGTAAGTACAAAATTTCTCTTGATCGGAGGTCAAAGATACGTTCCAATAGATTTGAATGCTTCAATTGCTGCGGATGAAACTGTGAGGGTTTGGGAAAAAGCCTATGAGCCTAAAGCTTCTGACGTTTTCAAAATTGATTTTGCCTTGATTTATAGAAATGTCAAGCCTAGAAGTACGCAATCCTTCAAGTTGGATATTCAAAATGTGACCAATAATCAGGCTGCCACTTCATATTATTTTAATAGTTCAAGTGGACAAATTGAAAATAATACACAACTTCCCTTATTGCCTGTATTGAGTTATAAAATTGAGTTCTAAATGAGTGATTCGAAGAAATAATTCATAACTTTAATTATGGATTATGAGGATTATTATAACGAAGGTATAGATTTGAAAATCAGGGGAGAATATGAGAAATCAGCTGAATATCACCTCAAGGCAATTGAACTCCAACCGGAATGTGAGGATCCTGAAGTTTGGCATAATGCTGGAGCGGCTCTATTAAGAATAGATAAAAGAGAAGAAGCCGCTCCCTACTTGAAAAAGGCACTAGCTTATTATGACGAGGCCATTAAGGTTCACGAAGAAGAAAAAGATTATTATTTATTCTGGAAGTCTTGTGTTTATGCCCTTCTCAGGGACAAAGAAAAAATGTTAAAGGTGCTGAGTGACTGTTTCGAAGTTAATGACGCATATGCCATAGAGGCAGAACATGAGGAGGATTTTTCAGAATATAATGATGATCCTGAGTTCTTGAGCATAATCTCTCCAATATTAAAGCGCATTGAACTATTAACCTTTAGAGGTGAACCGCTTTCAATTAATGATATTAATTCAGAGCAACAGACTTTTAGAAGCAGCTTTATTGATTCCTTTTTACAAAGAGATTGGTTTAAGGATGCAACATTTTGTGACACCTTTGAAAGCGCTTCTATTTCCCCGCAAGCCATGCTGAATTATTGTGAAAATGCCAATGATCTCAACTTGCGTCTCTCTTTGCATTTAGATACCAACTTAATTTTCTTCGAAATTGCTGATACAATGGACACTAAGAATATTTTAATGTTCAGGTTTTATTACGGCAATGACTTCAATCTAAACGATTTTGTTAGGGAAATGTCCAATAATCAATCCTTGTTTAATAGAAACAATTGGGCAGACAAAATCAAAAAATTTATACCTCTTTTTAAGGATGTGCAATTTCAAACTCTGGACGGTATGAGAGTTAAGTTAGGATTGAACCAATAACTAATAGAATAGGCTCATTGCATATTACGAAGCCTCTAAAATTATATTTGTCAACAATATGAACGTTAACAATTTGTGTAGTTCTTGATGAAAGGGGCTTAGCGTTATTTGAATAATCGACTGAAGAAACTTTAATTTGCGATTTAGAATATTGTTAATAACTTAGCGTTATATTTAAAACAAAATTTGATCAAAGTCTTGATATGTAAGGGAAAGTAAAATTTAATTTTAAATTAACTTTTCAACAAAAAGGAACCCTTAGTCAAAAACCCCGTTTATTTATACCAGTTATGTTCAATCCTGTCCTGCATATTATTAGGAAATTAGTTTGGTATGCGTTCTGGAGTATAGTCACTGTTCTTACAATTACTATGCTCATTTTATCAGATCATTACATTCTGGGAACTACTTTGAATCTTATAAGGATTCCATTGCTCCTTATCTTAGCCTATGTCGTTTGGCGCAGTATTCGCAATAAGAATATTCCCCTTCGAAATATTGGAGCCATACTTTTCACTGTTCTTACAATCCATACCATTAATAAATATATAGGTTACGAAGATGTACTACCTGTGGATGGAAAACCCTCACATTTGAAAGTTTTGTCTGTGAATCTCATGGAGGATAATGAAAATCATGCACAAACAATTGATCTTATTCTGGATAACAAGAGCGATATAGTCGTTTTACAAGAATATACTCCTAAATGGCAAATTGCGCTTGATAGAAAAATGGGGAAACGCTATCGCTACAAAGTAAGAGATCCGAAAGTAGGCAAGTCGGGACTTGCTGTTTATTCTATTCATCCAGTAAAGTTGGTAAAGAGTGTTATGGATGAAAACAATGAAGCCATTGCACAGTTAGTAGAAGTTACCAATGCATCCTATAGCGCCTTGTTGGTGAATGCC
>JALEGO010000520.1 GCA_022763165.1 Flavobacteriales bacterium | reverse complement strand
TCATTCAATACTGTTCTCGGAGCCAAACAAAGCATTGCTATTCTTGGAAAAATCAGTGTGCCTAAGAAGGAGTACAAAGAGTGGCTGCTAAACGCCAATCAATTGTATGAGAAAAAAACCAACTCAGCCGACTATTTAATAATAGGTGAAAAGCCTGGAGATTTGGATGCTATTAATGGAAAAAACATCATATTCGAATCTGACATTTGGGACCAGTCTAAAGGAAAACATTTGGATGAGGCACCACCACAAGTTGCAGAAAACCTATTGGAATTGATGCAAAACCCCGACCCTGACAACTTGAATATTGCACTTTTGATGATGGAAAAAGGAGGAGTGCCAAGAGAAGTATATGAAGACCTCATTGGCACAATGCTTTTTCATACAAATAACAAAATCAGAAAAAAGAGTAGAACTATTTTCGAACGACATGTGAGCCTTGACTTGCCCCAAAACGCTGAAAAGCAGCTTGCGAAGAATGCATACAGAATAAAAGATGATAAAAATGTGACCAAGTTTTTGGATTTACTGGTAGAAGGAACGGAATTGGACATTTCTAAGATCGCTTACGCTGCTTATCGTTCTTCTGATAAAATTCAAGGCCAAGGTATTTGTTTGCAATCGAAAGAAATCGCATCATTTATACTCTATGACTATGTTGATAACAAATGGGTTTCATTAGAACCTCAGGGCTACCTTTCGGAAGGCTTGTTCTTGAGAACTTTACCAAGTTTCGAAACACTTGCTGGAAAAGTTCAAGGAATTCGCTTGGATATTAAAGGTCATTTGAAAGTTGAAGAAGCATCTGAATTTTTGAAACTCAATGTTTTTAAGAATATTGACTTGAACATTGGTTTTGCGAGAAAGATACCAGAAACGGTCTTTCAAAACCCTACCGTTGAAGAGATGTATTTTGTGGCCTACAGAGCCAAAAAACTACCAAAAACCATTGGTGAGCTTAAAAATGTAAAGAAATTGCGCATGTTTGTTTCATATGCGACTGCTATACCAAAAGAAATAGGTCATCTAAAGCAATTGGAGGAGCTCAGTATTTCAAGTTTTGCCGGAAAAACCCTTCCAGTTGAGATTTTTGAGCTTCCTGCACTAAAAGAATTGTATGTTTCAGGAGATCAAATTAGCACAGAATACAATCTTGAGTTAAAAAACATATGTAAAGCAAAAGGAGTGATCTTTCGTTCGAAATAGTATATTAACTACTTAATAATCAAAATTTTAAGGCAAAAGACAAATAATTGCTTTCTATTCAAAATCGGTCAAGGTTTTTAAATTTTGCATAACGGCATTAATATGAATTTTTCCAAATAATAGTTTGAAAAACTAATAGAGATATAAGATTTATTTGGATTCAGTCAATGATTTCAGTAAATTTATAGTGGAATATAATTTCCAATGTAAACCTAGAAATTTCGCTTACAGACATGAAGACAACTTTGGCGAACCTCATATCTTGCTTGTGTTTTTCTTTTTTGCTGTTAAACAGCGCATTAGCTGAGGGCTCATTCGAACATAACGAAGGGCAGCTTCAATATTTTGATGGTACTCCTGCAAGTGAGATTCTCTTCTATCAACAAGGCAACTATGATGTTTACTTTAAGAAAACCGGAATTTCTTATATATACAAATCGAAATCTTCTGTCAATGTAACAGACAAAAAAGCTTATGAAGCTTTTTTGAACGATTCAACATTTTATTATCGTTTAGACCTGAATTTCAAGGGGTCAAATGTTGACCGATTGATCGGGGATCATCCAAAATCAGACTATACCAATTATTATAGTGCGAATGCTCCTGACGGTATTTTGAACGTAAAATCCTACGAAAAGATCTTATATGAGAACTTGTATCCTAACATTGATGCCGTTTTTTACTTCAAAGATGGTAAGTTGAAGTATGACTTTCATGTAAAGCCAGGGGGAGCTATTGAAGATATCCAGTTAGAGTTTGTAAATGAAGATGATCTAGAAGTTGTAGAAAATCAAATCATTATCAACACGCCTCTTGGAGCCGTAAAGGAGAGTATTCCAGTTAGTTTTCAATTTGAAGGAAGAAAGCAAAAGAATGTGCCAGTTCTTTACAAAAAAACCAAAGACATTATTCAGTTCGCAGCGGAATACGATCGTTCTAAGGAACTCATTATTGATCCGGAAATCGAATGGCAGACATTTTATGATGGTGCTTGGGGTGTGGGAACAGCCAATCGAATCGATACAAGAGGAGATCAGTTTGTCATGACATTTTATTCCTTCAAAACAGGCGTCCCAATTTTGAATCCTGGAAATGGAGCATATTTTCAAAACACCAACGCAGGTAGTGGCGACATTGTTATTGTGCAGTTTGATACAATGGGTGTTCGTCAATGGGCTACTTATTATGGAGGGTCTGATTATGAAAATACATCGGACATTGAAATTGATAGTAAGGGAAGGCTCGTAGTATCATTTGTAACTGAAAGCACTGATATACCAGTAGAGAACGCAGGAGGGTATTTTGATCCATCATGGACAGCCGGACAATTCAATTGGTCTTCGGCTTTTGTGATACGGTTTGATAAAAATGGAGTACGACAGTGGGCAACACACTATGACCATTTTCAATATCCTCAAGTCCAAATTGACAGTGATGACAATATCTGGCTAGCGGGTCAATGTCAATATGATAACCCTAGTACACAGTCTGCTCCAGGTGCTTACCTTCAGACTACAATTGTACCCAAAGCATCTTTCAATGAGGGATCAGGAGATTATTTTATTTGCAAGTTTGATTCTTTGACCAATCGAACCTGGGCGACAATTTTAGGAGGCAATTGCCGTGAGATGTTAGGAGACTTTGTGATTGATAACAATGACAATGCATATCTCCTTGGGGGGGGTGATAACTATTATGGCACAACTTTCGTGACTCAAAATGCGGGAGGCTATTTTGATGGTGCATTAGGTCAAGGAACAGGAGGTACTTCAGCTGACAGAGGAGATATCCTAATACATAAATTTTCTCAAAACGGTGCACTATTATGGGGTACAGCATTTGGAGGGTCTGGGTTTGAGTGGGCTTGGCCCGCAGCATCGTCTATTTCGTTTGACCAAAACGGAAATGTCTACATCGCCTCACCAACGAGAAGCAGTGATTTGCCATTTGTAGATCTTGGCAACGGTGCGCATTATGACAATGTATTCAGCAATCCCACAGGTTCTAGCAATCCGAGCAATCATTTTATTGCAAGGTTTTCTCCAAGTACCTCATTACAATGGTGCACTTATTGGGGACAAAGGTCTTTTGAATATAGCACATGGCATGGGATTGAGCTTGAGTTCAACTCCCAAAACAGACTGGTGCTAGCCGTAGGAGCTTATAGTGGCGGGCCTCATTATCCAATAGTGAATAGAACGGGAGACTATAACGCCTCAAATAATGGAAATACAAATGACGTACACATTGCGGAATTTGATCAAAACTTTGCGGTAGACTGGGCTACATATTACGGAGGAAACGCTGATGAAAGATTAGGAGACATGGTTCTCAGTGAAAACGGGTATTCTATCTTCATGACTGGTACGCGACCAAATTTCAGTGGAAACACCGGAGTCAATTGGGTGCTTCCTTTGAACAATTCTATTTACTTTGATTCTACTTGGGCTAACAGCAGCTCTGCTTCGGGATCTTCAGAATTGATCACCAAATTTTCAAATCACAATCTGTGTGACCCTGTTTTTCTAACAGCGGCTGCGGCTTCTATTTGTGAAAGCGATTCTGTGCTTCTCACACCTAATATTGGAGGAGGAACATATAATATTCTAAACGGAGGAGGGACTATTGTAGGGAACTACTATTTCCCAGCGAATGTATCTTCTACTACAACTGTAAGTATTGAATATGCCTTAAATAGCTCACCATTCTGTACTGATTCCAAAGACACGGTGGACCTCACCGTTTTTGCTGATCCGAGCTTGGCAACAATATTCAATGATACTGTTTGTTTTGGAGATACGGCAATCCTAACAATTTTAAGCCCATCTGGAGTAACACATAATTGGTATACCGGTTCTGTGGGGGGTACTCCATTCCACACAGGAACATCATATCAAATCAACGGAGCTACAATACCGTCTACCTTTTACATTGAAAATGTAAATTCCAACGGTTGCAAAAGTGATCGAGTACCTGTTCAGGTGGTCATCAATGCAAATCCAATCAATCCCACTACTGTAAATGATACAGTTTGCTCCGGAGATTCTGCCACTTTGTTGGTAACAAACCCTTCTGGGGTGGCATTTGATTGGTTTTCGAATCCCACAGGAGGAACTTCTCTTCATGTTGGAGGAAGTCTTGTAATAAACCCAGCGAATACTAGCACAACATACTATGTCGAGTCTGTGACCAAAGATGGATGCGTTAGTCCCGGAAGAACATCAGTTGAACTTGTCGTGAATTCACGCCCAAATGATCCAGTAGGTTTAAATGATACAGTTTGCTCAGGAGATAATGCGACACTAACATTGACAAGTCCAGCTGGGGTCTCATTTGACTGGTACACCTCACAAAATGGAACTTCTATTGTTCACACAGGGAGTAGTTTGAGCATTAATCCAGCTACCTCCTCAACATCCTATTATGTCGAGAGCGTGAATAACAGTGATTGCCCAAGTGTTAATAGAATTAAACTGGATCTTGTCGTTTTGGCTTTGCCACAAAATGTCACCGCATTGAATGATACAGTATGCTCTGGTGATTCAGCTACTTTGATTGCTACAAACCCTAATAACGTTACATTTAGTTGGTATGCTAATGCTAGTGGAGGAACCGCTTTAGGTACAGGTACAAATTACGTTATTAATCCTGCCACTGCAAACGGCACCTATTATGTTGAAGCCTTGAATAATTCAAATTGCAAAAGTGCAAATAGAACACCCGTTCAGTTGGTAGTGCTGTCAACGCCTACTGCTCCAAGTACAATTGACGATACAGTATGTGCTGGTCAAAGTGCTACTTTAGGAATCAACACTTCAGTAGGTATCAGTTATGATTGGTATGATGCTTCATCATCAGGAAACTTAGTAAATACGGGTATAAACTACAATATCAATCCAGCAACAGTAAGTGACACTTTTTATGTGAACGCAGTGAGTAACTTTGGATGCGGATCAGCATCAAGATCTCCGGTTTATTTGGTAGTAAATGCACTTCCACAAGCTCCAAGTGGCATGGGAGACACAG
>JALEGO010000519.1 GCA_022763165.1 Flavobacteriales bacterium | reverse complement strand
GGGCATTTGTCCCAATGCCGATATTTCCTGTATTTTTAATTATAAACCTGTCTGCATTATTCGTTCTAAATGTTAAATCAGCATTTTCGCGTTGAATTAAGTATGCTTCACCATTAGTCTCAATTCCTAGTTTTAAACCATCTAGTAAATTTGAACCAGTATTGCTATTAACAAAGGATAAGTATGAATGACTTGTTTCTCCATGAAGCTCTAGTTTGTAATTGGGAGAGGTGGTACCAATACCAACATTTCCATTTTTTATCACAACGGCACTATCGGGAGCACTATAGAGTGTATCTCCATCAACTGTCCAATCGCCATCGCTTAGGCTGTTAACAGCAGTTTTATGCAAGACACCATCGGAATCAACAGTGATTACAGTATCAAGTGATGCATCATTTTGAAGACCTTCTAGTTTAACCGGATCTGAAGTCGCAGAGATGTGAAGTTTGTTGCTTGGTGAGGTTATTCCAATACCAGTATTTCCAGCATCCGTTACTACAAAGGTGCTGTCAGTTCCGATCACCTCTTTATTAACCTGAAGTAAAGCTTGCGGACCATCACTATGTGCAAAAGGACCAATACCAACATTTCCACCTGACTCTACAAAAAATCTTGTTTCATAATCGGATGTTGTTCTTTCCTTTAAGCTAAAATGCTGTGCAAAATCAGCCCTACCACTAGCGTATCTTATGGATGATTCTCTTTGATTTGATGTTGAACCAGGGCTTGTGATATCGATATAAGATGAACCATTGGCCGAGTTAGCGACTGTTAGAGGAGTGTAGGCACTTGTTGCAGCCGCAATATTATTGGATATATAAACACCATCATTTGCTCCACTTCCTATAACCTCCATCTGCCGTGAAGGGCTGGTAGTACCCACACCTACATTTCCAGATGCTGTGACAACAAAAGCACTGTCCGTTCCAACAGAATCCATATTAATTTGGAATCTGGCTTGCGGATCTGTATGAGCAATACCAACATTTCCAAGACTATTAATTCTCATTCTTTCAAACAAGTCTGTTGGAGAACCAGTTCCTCTTCTTACAGCAAATTGCAGATAACCTGCTCTGTTACCATCGGTGGAATTTTCCTTAAGACCTGAAACACTTGCAAAGGTCCTAGTCAGATCACCAGCACTTATAGCGCCTCCTAGAACAATTTGGCCTCCTTTGTCTTTGGCCCAGCTATCACTTGAAAGCACAGCGATTTGTCCACTACCCGATGGTAAATCTCTGTAAGGCCCCATGACCACCATTTGACCTCTATTCAAAAGGTTTGTTCCAACGCCTACTCTGCCATCATCTCTGACTAGGAGCGCGTTGTTCGATCCAGTGCTATCATGAATTGCCAATGAATACGCAGAAGAATTTATGCTATCTCCGTGAACTTCTAATTTGGCAGTGGGGTTCACTTCATTAATACCCATGTTCCCATTTTTGATTACCACTGCGCTGTCTGGTGCGCTGTAAAGCGTATCGCCATCCACTGTCCAATCACCATCGCTGAGGTCACCAACCGCAGTTTTATGTAACACGCCAGCGTTGTCAACTGTTATTACAGTGTCTAGAGACGCATCATTTTGAAGACCTTCTAGTTTAACTGGATCTGAAGCCGCGGAGATGTGAAATTTGTTGCTTGGTGATGTGGTCCCAATACCAATATTGCCTCCATTTAACCATGATACTCCGTTTGTGTTGATATTAACCGGCACATTATTTGCATTGTCATATAAGTACATATATGCATGGTTTGAAGCATCAACAGAAATGGCTGCTTGTGAAGCATTACCATTAGAAGTATTGATCATAGAGAATCCGTTTGAAAGTGGTCCAACGCCAATTCTAAACGGTACATTTCCGGCTGTTGATGGGGCAATTTGCACCCCTAGATTTTGTGAAAAATAACCACGCCCCACTACTTCCAATTCGTTAGCAGGATTTAAAGAGCCAATACCTACATTGCCATCTTTGATGACCATAGCACTATCAGGAGCACTATAAAGTGTGTCTCCATCAATTGTCCAGTCTCCATCTGAAAGATCATTAACCGCAGTCTTATGTAGCACGCCACTCTTATCAACTGTAATGACCGTATCCAATGACGCATCATTTTGAAGGCCTTCTAATTTGACAGGATCTGATGTTGCGGAAATATGAAGTTTGTTTCCAGGAATTGTGGTGCCAATTCCAACATTTCCTCCATATCCGAGAACAAGAACGTTATTATTTGTTGCACTATTAAACCTCAAATATGGAGTTGTGCTGTTTTCTCTCTCAATAGTCCATTTTGTAGTTGGTGCTGTCAGTGGTGTCCCTCCAACAAATTGAATGGATGGGTTGAATGCATCGTTTGATCCTATTCGGAAACTCGTTGATCCATTTCGGTATTGTTTTATGGCTCCATTCTCGATGTTAAACCTTTGTTCTACACTACCTCCGTTACTATGCCTGATTAAAACGTTATCCGTGTCATCCGCATCTACTTCAAACATTTCAGCAGGACTTGAAGTTCCAATACCAACATTTCCACTTACTAAAACGATTGTACTGTCTGCGGTGCTATAGAGGTCATTTCCATCAATGGTCCAATCACCATCGTTTAGATCATTTACCGAAGTTTTGTGTAGCACACCAGTATTATCAATTGTGATGACAGTATCTAATGATGCATCATTTTGAAGTCCTTCTAATTTGACAGGATCGGAGGAGGATACAACATGAAGTTGATTATCATGAGATGTGGTTCCAATACCAACGTTACCTGTTTGATTGTGTACTGTAATGGCGTGATCACCACTGCCAGTTTCTAAGGTTAAATAAATACTATCTGGAGTGGGGGCAGAATAGCTTGTTATGAACCTATAAAGTCCATAACTACCATTGCTTCTGTCTAGTCGAAGTATTTCATCTTCACCATTCCCAGTGTTGCTTTGATTAACATGCAAATCACCAGTAGGAGAGGAGGTCCCTATACCAAAATTGCCTCTTTGGTTAAGGTTTATGAAGCTATGGCCATCACCATTGATTCTATTTTCAATGGTTCCATCCCTGTAACTCACATCTATAACTCCGCTGTAAGCATTTAAACCAGCATTTATGACGGTGTTGCCGTTTTGGTGTTCTGTTATGGTAAATGCATCCTCATTAAGTGAGTTAGCTGTTCTTAGGTTTAGTAGCGTGGTTGGATTGCTGGTTCCAATACCAACATTGCCATCTTTTATGACAACTGTGCTATCGGGTGCGCTATAAAGCGTATCGCCATCTAAAGTCCAGTCTCCATCTAAATCACTTACTGCTGTTTTGTACAGAACTCCGTTTGGATCAATTGAGACGACCGTATCTAAAGAGGTATTGTTCGACAGTTGGGTCAGGGTGAGATCTCTACCTATACCTGATTTGAAATATAATGAATCCGAAAGAATTTCATATTTGGATACCTGGTCAATGGTTTTACTATTCATAATACTAATATTGCTGCCTAGACTTCCTGCCAAGACCGTAAAGGGAGCTGAAGTAGCATTAGAACTTATGAATCCTTGAAAGTAAGACCCATCTCTCACCTTATTGTCGCCATACATCATTAATGCAACGTATGTTTCTCCATTATGATCTGTTTGAATGAGTTCAATTTTTAAATCAGAATCGAGAGTGGTGTATTTTAACCAACCATCTGCATTATTAAAATCATCCGTATTTGTCATAATATCTATAGCGACAGCATCTTCGAGAGCTGTCGATCGCCTTCCATAATAAGTTCCTTGACAGAAATTACCTTCGCTTATTCCGTGAAGCAGAACAATGATTGTATCTTCTGGAATTGCTGCCGATATTCCATTCACTCTTCTATAGCTCAAATAGTCATTTTCTATTCCCATTTCAGGTCTGACTAAGCCTGTAAGTCTAGAAGTACCATCAAATCTAAAAGTATAGGTGGTGTCAATGTCACTTGCAAACCCAAATTTCAATTGATTGTTCGCATCATACCCCCAAGTAGAAATCCTCATTCTGTTGTCCGAATTACTGTTTCGTCTGGCCCAAAATGCCAAGCCGGCATTGTCCTCATCAGCACTTAATTGAATGCTGGATATAGCAGATCCGTCATTTACTGTATTTGTACCATTTGCACTGCTAAATATAAGACCGGCACCATAGTTTCCAAGACCAGCGTTGCTTTGGGAATTGCTCAGATACATTCCGTTGTAGTCAGCGGCCGAAAATGGTAGAGAATGCTTTAAGTGCAAATCTGCATCTTCATAATTTCCCCCACCAACATATAAACCGCTATCTACCTTTAAGTTTCCATTTATATGCAGTTGAGCGGTAGGATTGATTCTGCCAATCCCAACATTT
>JALEGO010000518.1 GCA_022763165.1 Flavobacteriales bacterium | reverse complement strand
TTAGAAGCTTTTTCTTGGATTGGGCCACCATATTTGATGAGCTTGGCAAGATTCTTTCAATTTTTATAGTGTGATCAGTGGGATTGATTACACTTACTTGCCACTCAAATTTTGCCTCTTTCTTTTGAGGGTCTAAGTAGATTGTGTCAAAACTTAAATCAGGAGGATCAAATTTAAGGCAGTTGAGGTCTTGACTTAAAGTGCCTCCATAAAAAAAGGTAAATAATATGAATAAAACGGTTTTATTTAACACCGGAAGTTAATACTTATAGTGTAAGATAGCGTTTACTTTAAATAAGAACTTCCTTCTTTAATAATTTTAACAACTAAGCACAAACAAAAAAGGCGCCAATGGGCGCCTTTCAAATATTATAAAACTAAATTTTAGTTTACTGCCAAATAATCAGCAACACCATCGTGAGTAGCATTCATCGCTTGCTCGCCTTGCTGCCAATTGGCTGGGCAAACCTCACCATTTTCCTCAAAATGTTGAAGAGCATCTACCATTCTTAAAGCTTCGTCTACGTTTCTTCCTAATGGGAAATTGTTTACGATTTGATGCTGTACCGTTCCTTCTTTGTCAATTAGAAACAATCCTCTGTAAGCAATCATTGGTCCGGTAGCAATAAGATTACCTTCTTCATCTAAATCATAATCACCTGCTAAAACACCATAGTTTGCACTAACTGTTTTATCTGTATCCGCTATTATTGGATAAGTTATTCCTTGAATACCACCCTGAGCTTTGGTCATTTGTAACCATCCCCAATGGCTTTCTTCAGTGTCTGTAGAACAAGCTACTACTTTGACGCCTTTAGTCTCAAATTCGTTCAATTTGGCCTGAAAAGCGTGAAGTTCTGTTGGACAAACAAAAGTGAAATCCTTTGGATAAAAGAAAAGCAATACATGGTTTTTACCCACATATTGATCCAAAGAGAAATTTTCAACTACTTCTCCACCATTAACAACAGCGGGAGCAGTGAAGGAAGGAGCTTTTTTACCTACTAAAACTGACATATTTTTAATGTTTAAATAAATTATTTTGCAAAAATAGCATTAAAGTTTGACTTTTTGAACAGCCAAAATCAATCTTGGAGACTCTTTCTCGCTAAAACGATTCAATTGATAGTCACCAAAAATATCAACAATACTAAAACCAGATTGTTCAAAGAGAAACTCAAAGCTCTTCAGGTCAAATAAAGACACTCTTTCCTCAAATTGAGAATTGCTGTTATTATGTTCAATGTCAATTTGTTTAACAACTTTGTTGTCTTCTACCTTTCTAGTAATTGAAAATTCAATCTCATCAATGATTTTTTTCTCGTTATGGATGAGATTTTTAAGTACAAGATGACTATTAAAATAATCAATGATCAGAATACCGTTTGGTTTCAAGTTTGTTCTTGCGGACTTAAGGACTCTTAAGTTATCATTTGAATCTTCAAAATATCCAAAACTTGTGAAAAGATTTAAAACATAGTCAAAGTGATTTTCCTTGTAGGGTAATCTCATGTCATGTACATCAAAATTTAAGCCTTCCGCCTCATGAGTTTTTGCCAGCGCAATACTATTTTTTGATAAATCAATTCCCGTCACTTCCATGCCCTGATCAAATAAATGCACTGCGTGCCTTCCTTTACCACATGCCAGGTCTAGGATGCTTGATGATAGTGGTATTTCAAACTTTTGTATTAGGTTATCAAGAAAAAATGCAGCTTCTCTATGGTTCCGACTTTTGTACAGAATATGATAATATTTTGAATCAAACCAATTTTCAAACCACTTCTTCATAAGTTCATTGATTATGTTTATTTCGAATTAACTGCTTCACTTCATCCAAATTTTTATATTTGTCAAACAAGCCCACTACGATTCGATATGATAGATGTTTTTGATTTCTACAACAAAATGGAAAACAATAATATCATGTTATCCTTCAAAGGTAGTATCACTTCTGAACTTTTAACCTCCATTTTGAATATTATTGAAAAGAAAATGGTTCAAATGGATGAATCTTCTAAAGTTCAGAAAAAAGTATTCAATGTTCTGGTAGAGTGCTTACAGAATTTGTATCATCATCGAGAGGAAATTCCAGTTATTTCTGAGCATGATACTGAAAAGTCAGCAATTTTTATGATTGGCAAGGACGTTGAGAGATACAACATAATTACAGGCAATTATATGATAAGGTCGGAAGTCGATGCTTTGAAACAAAGAATTGATTTCATTAACTCTTTGTCAAATAGGGAATTAAAAGAAAGATACAAAGAAGTGTTGAATGATGGTACTATGTCCGAAAAAGGCGGAGGCGGTCTTGGATTAATGGATATAGCGAGAAAATCTGGTCAAAATTTGGATTATGACTTCCTAGATTTGGATGATAAGTTTTCATTTTTTACCTTGGGCATCAAAGTCGCAATTAATTAAGTTGTATTTTTAAGTAATGGAGTCAATAAACATTGAAGGTTCACCAAAGACGCCAACTGTTAACTTCGATTCTCAGTCTGGTGTATTAGAGATAAAAGGAAGGTCTATTCCTGAAAATTCTATTGAGTTTTATAAGCCACTTGTAGATTGGTTAGAAGATTATTCTCAAAGCGTAGCAGGAGACACTCAGGTAAATATTCAACTTGAATATTTCAACACGAGTTCTTCAAAGTGTATTTTGGATGTTTTCAAAAAGCTTGAAGCCATACATAATGGAGGTAAAAGCACAGTTTTGATTAACTGGTATTATGAGGAAGATGATGAGGATATGCAAGAGGCCGGAGAGGATTATCAAGCTATCATTAACATTCCTTTCAAGATGCATGAGGTAGACGAGGATTAATCCAGAATCTACAAATTTTCATTCTTCACATTTGTTTTAGGTAGATACTGGCCTCTGGTCCTGTATTGAATATTAGATCAAGGATACTGAGATCTTGTTCAAAGTCCATCTTACCTGCAAAAACTTGTACATAGGGTTTAACTTCTCTTTTTCTGTTTTTCGCGTTAAAACAACTTCTTAAGTCTTGATTATTTCTAGTGGCATCAATGTATTCAAATGATTTTTCATGAATTATTTCAATATCCAAGATACTCTGAATCGAATGCAGTATATCAAAATTAAAGTCCACTAGGTAATCATACTGTCTTAAATAGAGAGGGCGAATATCCAATTCATAAAACTCAAAATATGGGGAGTTTCTGTAACTGCTAACAATTGATTTCCAATGAATACTTTGCCATTTCTCCTGATTAGAGATCCTGACATCCTTCATATGTTGCTTGCCATTATGGACGATTGGAACAATTAAGTTTAGAGGACCATTT
>JALEGO010000517.1 GCA_022763165.1 Flavobacteriales bacterium | reverse complement strand
CCAAGGCTATTTTTTTGGCCACATCTTCTTGTAGATAGGCAGTGTTAAAAGCTCCATAAACATCAATACCCATGAAATTGTCAGTTGTGGAATATTTTAAATCCACAATTATAGTTGAGTCTATTTCTTTCAATTTCACCAAACCATATGAAGGAAATTTTGATTCATCTATAGGTTTCAACAACTTCATCAAAACTGAGGTATCAATATCCAGTTTTTGTCGATTATCATCAGTTTGGATTTTCTGAATGGTGTCGGTCAAGACTTCCACATTATCAGTATCCATCTCTATAATGGCTTCTTCCGACTTCACATTCTCTTTCTTGGGTAAATATCCACATGAAAAAACGATTGAAATAAATAGGAGACTAATGATACTTCTTCTCACCTGCCAGAATTTTGATGTTTAAAAAATTCTCCCTTGGAGGAATTGGACATGTATATTCATCATTATAAGCACAATATGGATTGTACGCCTTATTAAAATCAATATCCAAACGTCCATCATGCATTGCTATATCTAAGTAACGACCAGCGTCATAAGTTTCTGCGCCATTGGTCAAATCATTAAATGGCACAAATAGACTACTATTACTATCATCATTTATTGAAAAGCAGCTCAGCTTATACGCTTGATTTGAAAGTTCAAATTCAAGATATCCAACATGTTTATAGATCACTGTGTCACCGCCAGTGCGAATTATAGGGAAATCTTGTTGATCAGGTAGTGAGAGCAATTGAGCAGACACTTTATAGTCAAAATCTATTTCAAAATACTTCAAGCCCGAGAACGTGGTTTTATGCTCAACGGGAATTGGAGATGTCTCCCTATTCGTAAAAGCTTCAAACTTTTTCCTTCTATGATTTCTGACGTCATTCTTGTGTTCAATCAATTCTACGCCACAAGAAAACAGCAAAGCTGTCAATATGGTGATCTTCCATTTCAATGTCTTTCTTTTACTCAAAAGTATTACTTTCGATAGCAATGAGTGATTCAAAGTTTAGAAAAAAAGATATACCCTTCAAAATCATTGCAATAATAGTAATAGTGGTGCTTTGCTATCTTTTGGGAAAGTATTTTGACTTCTAAATATTGTCTGAATCGACATAAAAAATGTTAAAACCTGAGCATTTTTTTGACCGAAGAAACTTTTTTAATTTTTATTCGTATATTTATAACAGTTGATAATTGACCTAATGCTTATGAAAAAATTTACTCTATTCGCTGTTGCTATTGCTACTTTTAATCTTGGATTTTCCCAAAAAAAGGCGGACACTGACCTTTTGAAGAAGTATGAACAATTTGAACTATATCAGTCCGAAAGCCAGCTTAATATGGAAGGTGAATGGAAAGGTACAGAGATTCAATACGACCGAACTGGTTCTTTCATCACAGCAAAATACGACTATGAGTTTAATCTAGAGCAAGATGGAAATCGAATTACTGGTACTTCCATGATTGTTGATGCTGATGGCAATTACAGTGAGATGAATTTAAGAGGGTACGTAATTGGAAATAAGTTTCATTTTGAAGAATATGAAATTACTGATGAAATAATGGAAAAGTTTAACACAATCTGGTGCTACACTACTGGTGAACTTGATATTACTTCTTCTAAGGATAAAGTTGAATTAAAAGGTCCTTTAGATGGATATTCATCAGATAACTATAGGGTTTGTGATGCAACTGAAGTAACACTTGAAAAAGTTTCTGGACCGAATGTTGTTCAAAGCAGTTCGGAAGACATTACTTCTACTCTTGCAAGCATTGATGATGTTGTGAGCATAAGTTCTTATCCAAATCCTTTTAGAACTAACGTGACACTTGAATACACCTTACATGAAGATGCAAATGTGCTTTTGGAAATTTTTGACCTAAGAGGAAAAAGAATTAGAACTTTAGTAAATACGAATCAGCAAGCAAATACCTATCAGTTTAATTTGACTTCTGATGATTTCGAAAATACTTCAGGTGTTTATTTAGCTAAATTAAAAGTGAATGATCAAGTGTTTTCAAAACAATTTGTTCAGTCCAAGTAAAATAATCATAAATAAACAGGGTTAGACACAAAGGCTCCAATTTGGGGCCTTTTTTTTGTTTTTAAATAATCATAATTAACTTCCTAATCCTCTGTTTGGTTTGGAACTATTTACCCTATCATTAATTTCAAATAGACATTTCTTATAAACGCGAATATGCTTTCAAAGCTTGATAGACGGAGGCGTCTAAAATTTCGCTGATTCTCATGGTAGTTTTGTTGGAAATAATTATCAATAATAATTTATATCCAATGAGTGAAATTAAACAAAATCAATACTTCTTAAAAAGCATACTTTTTGTTCAATTTATAGGAGTTCTAATTTATACAATAATCACTCTTCAAAAGGAAGGGTTTGTGGTCTTTGAAAGGGCTTTCGAGTTTATACAAACAGTGAAATGGATTGGTCAATTCACCCTTGATTTTCAATGTTATTTAATGCTATCAGCACTGTGGATAGCTTGGAGAAACAAGTTTTCAATCAATTCAATTTTATTTGCTATCACAGCAATGATTTTAGGTATAATCGTATTTGCGCCATATTTACTTTATCTAATTTCAAAAGAAAAGGGAAACTTAAAAAGAGTTCTGATTGGAAGTAGATAAAACCGGCTGCAATGAGTAAATAGCAAACAAGCTTCGCGCACTGTACCTAGATTTTGCTACATTTATTATTCTAAACATTGATAATGAATAAAAGGATTTTGACTATTCTTTTCATTCTTGTAGCCATAAGCTTGAATGCTCAAAAACAGGTATTCAATTTTGAATTAAACAAGGTGAATTCCATAAAAGATGATCAAGGACAATATGGCATACACTACAAACCAATTGAATTCACTCCAACTCTATATACCTTTGATAAAAACATTGAAACACTGATTTTTAAAGCTATTTACAAATTGGATACCATTGGTGTTTCTTTTGCCTTTCATCATAATTATCCTCGGAGACTTGTAATTGAGTCCATTGGCGTTGAAAGTGATAATTTTGTTCAAGCCTTAAGTGAGCTATATGAAGTGAAAATAAGTTCACCTAAAATGAAAAAATCATTTAGTACTAGTCTTTATCTTAAAGATCAACAGAACGCTTATATTCATTCTGGGCCGCAGCATTATGGAGTCTTATATGAACCAATAAAAGGCTCGCCTAAAGGTTCTACTTGGATGTCATTATTTATTGATGTTTCAAAGGGAATTATGCAAATTTCTGCCAAGGATGGCGATATTGGAAAGAATAACTACGTGAATGCATTTGTAGATTGACCTCATAGGGTAAATAAATAAGATTTGAAAATCCATACTTTTATTATTCTTAACTCTTAATCCGATAACCCTAGGAAAATCATTACAACCTATTTAGTATAT
>JALEGO010000516.1 GCA_022763165.1 Flavobacteriales bacterium | reverse complement strand
TTGGCTTTTTTAGGACATACGCTTTTATTCGTGGAGAAGGTGAGGTCAATCGTTTTTCACCGCATCATTATGCCCTATATCACTTTTCTGTTTTTCTCATAAGTTTTATACTCACCGCAGCCTTATTTTTTATAGGTTATAAATATGGCATTTTTAAGAAGATGCATTTAGATTTATCATCTTTCTTGAGCTTTATTATAACCCTAGTTGTTTCTATATTTTTGAAACGTTCAACGCCTATTCGACAGAGCCTTGAACGTTTTTTGCGCATTATTATTTTTCTGAGCTCATTTTTTGTGGTTTTGATCACAACTGCAATATTGCTTAGCCTTGTTTTTGAAACCATTCATTTTTTTAAAATTGTCCCCTTGTTTGATTATCTTCTTGGAACAGAATGGAACCCTGAAACACCTCTTTTTGAAGAAAAAATTAGCTCAACCGATTTACATTTTGGATTAATTCCTCTACTCACTGGAACCCTTCTCATTACCTGCATCGCCCTTTTCATTGCAGTTCCAACAGGGATTTTTATCGCGCTCTTCACATCTGAATATGCTCACCCCAAACTTCGACTCACCCTGAAACCTTTAATCGAAGTCCTTGCTGGAATTCCTACAATTGTATACGGCTTTTTTGCTATTATTGCGGTTGCTCCTTTGCTTCGCACACTGAGTGAATGGACGCATATGAGCATTTCGTCCGAGAGCGCCCTTGGTGCTGGCATTGTTATGGGATTTATGATCATTCCCTTTATTTCATCACTTTCCGACGATGCCTTGAATGCCGTGCCTAAATCTTTTCGGGAAAATTCCCTAGCACTTGGAGCCACCTACGCAGAGACCCTCCGTCACATTGTATTACCCGCAGCATTACCCAATATTATGGCTTCAGTTCTGTTAGCCCTCGCACGCGCTATTGGAGAAACCATGCTTGTTTTGATGGCAGCAGGATTGAGTGCACGTCTTACCCTCAACCCTCTCGACTCAGTCACCACGGTGACGGTTCAAATCGTTCATCTCCTAACTGGTGATCAGGAATTTGATAATCCAAAGACTTTAGCTTCTTTTGCTCTTGGCTTAACACTATTTTTGATTACACTAGTGCTGAACCTTGTCTCAATCGTAGCAGTTAAAAAGCATAGAAAAAAGTATGGACTATAAAACCCGTCAATCTCTCACAAGAAAACGTTACAGAGCCAATAAACGGTTTCGTCTCTACTCTATTGCGTCTTGCACAATCGCTTTGACTTTCTTAGTCATTTTGATTGCAGGCATCTTATATAAAGGGGTTTCAGCCTTTCACATTCGAGAGATACGCCTCAACTACGTTTCGAATTCATCTTATCTTCCAACAAAAAATACAGCTTGGGACTATGAGTTATTTTTGAATGAATCATTAGCCTACACGTTCCCTAATGTTTCTCTGCATGATCTCTCAACCCTTAAACAATTTATTGATCTTGGAGCCCGACGCATTGCTTTCGAAGAACTTGAAAAGATAAAATTAGACAAAACTTCGATGACTCATGAAAAACCAAATCTTTGGCTTCCTTCCTCCGATTTGTACCACATCATTGCATCATCCTTTGAGGCATTGCCAGAGTCGCTAAAAGATAAGTCCTACAGACGCTATGAACTTGTTCAAATGCTCCGTGATACGGGTCGCACCCGCACAACCTTTAATTGGAATTTCTTTAATCATACCGATTCAAGAAATCCTAGCACCGCAGGTGTTAAAGGTGCACTGATAGGATCTTTGTATCTCATCTTGATAACTTTTTTATGCGCTTTTCCAATCGGCGTTAGCACTGCGCTTTATCTTGAGGAATTCGCGCCAAAAAACAAACTCACAAGCTTCATTGCCGTCAATATTACAAACTTAGCTGCTGTCCCATCGATCGTATATGGTATTTTAGGACTCGCCCTTTTTATAGACTTTTTAGGTCTACCGCGATCTTCTGCTTTAGTTGGAGGTCTCACACTGTCTTTGATGACACTCCCCGTCATCATTGTGGCGGCTGAATCAGCCATTAGGAATGTGCCTCGCTCTATAAGAGATGCGGCTCTTGGTCTTGGTGCCTCTCCTATTCAAGTTACCTTCCATCACGTGATCCCTTTGGCATTACCTGGAATTATTACAGGATCCATTATTGCACTTGCTCGTGCTTTGGGAGAAACAGCGCCTCTTTTGATGATTGGCATGATGGCCTTTGTCGCAAATCCTGCAACATCCCCCTTGGAGCCTTCCTCAGCTTTACCCGTACAAATTTATACATGGGCAAAGAATCCTGAACCACGTTTTATTGCAAACGCCGCAGCTGCCATTATTTTTCTCATGTTAATCTTAATTGTTATTAACGTGATTGCTATTGTATTGCGTAAAAAGTTTGAAAAGAAATTGTAGGAAACGATGCGTAATTATAAAATACATAACCACAATCAACAGCATGTTAAAATTGCTTGCCGAAATTTGAATCTTTTTTACGGATCCAAGCAAGCGTTA
>JALEGO010000515.1 GCA_022763165.1 Flavobacteriales bacterium | reverse complement strand
GAATAGGCCCGGCTTGGGGAAAGGTTAAATTTGTCGTATATATTGATGAAGGTTTTATTGTCCAATTTTAAAGGTCCAAGATCTGATCCAAACCAAAGGTTTCCAGAATTATCTTTATAGCTTGAAAAAATAGAATTTGTGGGCAAACCACTATTGCTCATGTTTAGGTATTCAAAACCCTTGTTTGAATAGGTCATTAAGCCTTGGTTGAGAGTGCTCAACCAAATTTTTCCTTCTTCATCTTCTATGAAAGACATTACTTCATTGCTGCTCAGGCCATTATTCTCAGAAAAAGAAATGAAATGTCTACCAATGAACTTTAGAAGTCCTTCTCCATTTGATCCTATCCAAATGTTTTCGTCTTTATCTATTAGTCCACATCTGATATCTGTGGTAGGCAAACCTGAAGCCTTGTCATAGTTGTAAATTGTGTCAGGCGTAATATGACTAATTCCCCTTGCCGAAAACGTCCAATAATCATTTTTATACTGAACAAACCCTCTTATGTTGTTGGTTTGAAGACCCTTACTTCTATCAAAAATGATGGTCCCCTCATTGTTGACTTTGACTAGACCGATGCCATAAGCACTTACAGAGAGGTTGCTCAAATCTGTCCCTTGGATTTCACTAATGCTGCTTGTGTCAAGTACAGGAATCCCTAGTTGCGAGAATTGGTTGTTTTGAAACCTTGAAATTCCTTCTCTTGTCCCAAAAAGAATTGAACCATCGTCCAACATGGTGCTAGTTCTTACAAAATTGTTTATCAATCCATCGTCTTCCCTGAAATTTGTTAAAGAATCCCCTTTGGCATCATATAAACAGATTCCAGACCCGTCTGAAGAGAACCAATAATTTCCTTTTTTGTCTTGTTGAATATCTCGAACAAAATGATCTCTAAATACATCAACTTCAATACTTTCAAATGTAAGTCCGTCATATTTAGAAACACCGTTTAACGTACCAAACCATAATTGACCTTGATCATCCTCATAGATGCATTCTATATGATTACCAAGAAGCCC
Organism: Flavobacteriales bacterium; assembly: GCA_022763165.1. Taxonomy (GTDB): domain Bacteria; phylum Bacteroidota; class Bacteroidia; order Flavobacteriales_G; family JALEGO01; genus JALEGO01. The sequence continues at coordinate 2,976 of JALEGO010000515.1, read as the reverse complement.
ATCCTTTACTGAATAGTTTTTGAATTCATCACCGTCAAACCTGCTCAGGCCTCCTAAAGTTCCAATCCAAAGATATCCCCGGCTGTCTTGATAAATTGATCGAACTTGAGTCCAGATTAAACCATCATCTACCGAATGACTGATAAATTGATAACGTTGCGCATTGGAGTGAAACCCGAATACAATAAGAATAAGAAAGGAAAAAAACTTACAACGATTAATAAACGATATATCGAACAACCGTAATTCTAGATTATTTGAGAACTAATTTAGCGGAGCCAATTTCAGTTTTTTCACAATAAGCCCTAATGTCATAGTTTCCTGATGTCAAATTAGCATTGTCAGGAACTTCCCAATACATACAAACATCCAGTTTTTGCTTATCGTATTCAACTGTCTTTTTAACACTGTATCTACCCCTCACACCCTTAAACTCAAACTTATCATCTATATCACTCATTATAGCGCCATAAGGACTTATGATTCGTAGATAAACATCGCGTTTACCACTTTCAGCTAAATCATTATCTGCTATTGTGAAACAACACTTGATCATATCGGTTTTTTGAGCTTTTGTAGTTTCTCTATGGATACCGTTTGTTTTAACTCTTTGTGCTAAAGCAATCATGTCTGTGACACGCAGCCGTGATCCGATTTCAACTTTTGTCGAGAGATTCTCATTTTCTTTTTCAAGGCTGGTATATTTTTCTTCCGTTTCATTTAGTTTTTCCTTGAACTCCATGTTCTCAGCTGTCAAATCCATGTTAAGGGTGTTGAGAGAATCGATTGTGACGAGGTAGCCCTTCATGATCTCTCTGAGAGTTGCTACTTCTTTCTTTAGCTGAGAATTTTGGTAATCCTTACTTCTGGCCTGCTTTAAAAGCTTTTTGACCTTTTCTTTTTCCGCTAAAAGATCTGCGCTAAGATTTTGATTTTCAACAGAAAGAGCGTCATATTGTTCCAGCATCGAGTTGAGTTCAGCAATAACTTCCTGTCTTTCAGAATCAACTACTTCTGTTTCAGTTTTACAGGCTTGTATTTCTGTATGCAATTGTTGATTCTTCATAAATAAGAAAGCGGTGACTCCCAAGAGCAACACAAGGAGAATCAACAAAATGACATTGGTTTTGCCCTTACCGGGCTTTTTATTACTGGCAGGTTTTGAGGTTGGAACCTTTGATTCAGCCATAGACTTTTTGTTTATAAGCGCAAATTTATGTAATTTATTGCAGCATTGCGAATAAGCTCAAATTCTCTTCAAATCTATGCTGCCACACTTCCTCGACCTCATTTACCCTCCAATATGTTGTGCTTGTGGGAAAACTTTGATCAAAAATGAAAAACACTTGTGCACTTATTGTTATTTAATTTTACCAATAGAAAACTTTAATTTAAGCAATGATAATGACATTGCAAAAGTATTTTGGGGAAGAACAAAAATAACCTCCGCTGCAACGCTATTTCACTTTAAAAAGGAAAGTAAAGTCCAAAGATTAGTTCATGAGATTAAATATCATGGCAATGATCAACTGGCCATCTATCTTGGTGAACTCTTTGGAAAGCGGTTGACTCAAGTTTCAACAACAATAGACGGAATTATTCCCGTTCCTATTAGTCATAAAAAGCTAAAACAGAGAGGGTACAATCAGGCGGAAAGAATTGCTAAAGGGCTTGCTCAAATTATGGATTTACCCGTATTGGAAGACCTAATAAAATGTAATTCGGCTAAATCTCAAACAACACAGGAAGGCATGTTCAACCGATGGTTGAATGTAATTAACTCGTTTGAATTACCGGAAGTTATAGATGATGTTTCTAATCGTCATTTGATGATTGTAGATGATGTTGTGACCACTGGATCTACAATAGAAGCCTGTATTCTTAGGTTAAGACAGATTTTTCCTAATCTGAAAATTTCTGTTGGGTCCATAGCGTTGGCCATGTGAAGCATTATGGATATTTTTGCAGTTGATGAAGGAAATTAGCAACGATAGGACGAATCAGTACACTGAATTGATTCCACAAATAGAAAGCCTTGTTCAGCCAGAAGCGGATCTAGTTGCAAATTTGGCGAATATCAGTGCGGCTTTACACCAGATTTTCCAATGGCATTGGGTAGGCTTCTACCGCGCGCAGGGTGAACAACTGATTCTCGGACCATTTCAAGGTCCAGTGGCCTGTACGCGAATAGATAAAGGTAAAGGTGTTTGTGGGGATTGTTTTGAAAAAGGGGAAACCATTATCGTAGATGATGTGCATCAGTACCCAGGTCACATCGCTTGCAGCCCCCATTCAAATTCTGAAATAGTCATACCTGTTTTTGACAATGATGGAAAAGTCACAATGGTTCTTGATATTGACAGCACAGAATTTAAGGATTTTTCACAGGTTGACGACAAATATTTGACTATAATTGCGCGTTTAATAACGAACAAGCTAAATTGATAAGATCGAAATCATTTTATTTGATTCTACTTGTTACAGTGGTCTCCTGTGCCCAGCAACAAGCCCCTACCGGAGGTCCTAAAGATACTGCTCCTCCAAGAATAATTTCGAGCAATCCACAAAACTTTTCTACAGGATTCAATGAAGACTTTATTGAGTTAGAATTCAATGAGTTTGTTCAGCTGAAGGGGATACAAAAACAAATGATTATTTCACCACCTCTCAAAGAGAAGTTGGATATAAAAACAAAAGGCAAATCAGTAAGACTACCAATGCCAAAATCCTTAAAACCAAATGTGACCTACGTTATCAACTTTGGAGAGGGTATTACGGATATTACAGAGTTCAACCCGCTTGATAGTAATCTTTTTGTTTTTTCAACTGGTGATTTTATAGATAGTTTAAAAATTCGAGGAAAGGTAAAAGACGCCAAATCCCTGAAGCCTTTAGATGCAATATTGGTGATGCTATATGAAGAAAATATTGATTCGTTACCATACCAAATTAAGCCTACATATGTCGGGAAATCCG
>JALEGO010000052.1 GCA_022763165.1 Flavobacteriales bacterium | reverse complement strand
TCCAAAAGGACTGAGAGCATGATAACTAATACTTCCTGTAGGACCATTCCCCCAATTAACAGTTACCTGATGACTATTCGAACCGGAGGTGATGGTTCCACCATTAATGCTCCAAACATGTGTCACGCCACTCAGGCTGTCAACTTCGTAAATAGATCCAATTTGATTTTGACAAACACTATCTTCACCAAATAGCGTAGCAGGTCCAAGAAAAGGACTCACATTAATGGTATACACGACCGGAGTACTTTTGTTCGGACATCCGTTGTCAGTTGCGGTAGCAGTAAAATTGTATGGAGTTGTGCTGCCTTGATTGCAACCTGTATTCCAGCAAAAGGTTCTGAAAAATGGAGAGACGCCTGCTGAAGGTGCCGATACCGTTGGTGTTGGATTTGTAATAAGTGGATCGAATAAGTTTCCAGTCGTTTCAATGAATATGCTGTCATCTGTAGCAGATCCATCATTATTTGAATCATTGAAGAGAATTTGAAAACACAATTGATCCCCCTCATCAACTGCAAAAGTCGATTGTCCTGAGCCACTTTGCGGTCCAAAATGTGGTATCTCATTGGGTGGGCACTGTAAACCTAGAAATTGAATGTCTCTCCGAATTGATCCAATGAGTTGACCGTTTCTATACTCTTGAATTTCAACGGCAATGACATAGTTACTTTGTGTTGGAATAAAATAATCTGCCAAACCTGTATTGGCATTGATGTTCGCCATGCCTCCTGGTCCAAATGGAGTGCTTGAACTGTACCCGCCATTCTGCCAGTTTACTAAATTTAAAGGCCAAGGCAGCGGATTAGGAGGAGCTGGTGCTGCGGATGTTTGCCCAACATAAGAATCATATGGGTCAATAAACGAGTATACCAACGAGTCACCATTAATCTCATTTGCGGCATTTGATATGGAAACAGAGTCATTTATGCAAATGAATGGTAGGGGTTGATCAGCAAAAGATGGAGAGTTGTTTTGGGAATCTGGGGGTCCTAAAAAGGCATAAAAAACCATGCCCTGGCTTGAAGCATTTTGAAGGTTAAGTATACTGCCATTCCGACAACATCGTATGTAAACAAAATGATAACCATTGCTTGGGTTTCCTAAGTGATTAGTGCTTGGAAGGTCCACTGTGGTTTCATAAACTCCCTCATAAATACATGTTCCAAAACCAACCCCGCAACCAACTGGAAGTTCTGGTGATATTTGACTTGAATCAGTAAGTGTTACAAATTGTTCTTGGAATAGCACCTTGTCCGCGTTTGGGTTGTCCGATTCGTGATAAATTCCAAGCCTTATGAAATTTGCCGGCAATGGGACCAATGATGTACTATCACAATTTGTATAGGTCTTAACAATCACTCTGTACGTGTAGATACCGCTTCCCGGGGCCGTTTCCTGTACGAATTCATATTCTATCGATCCACCCATCAAATGAGAACCGAATGATTGGGTGCTATAAGCTATTGATATGGCAATGATAACCATCACCAAAAAAGTATTATTTGTTCTGAGTTTTAGAAATCCCATTGGCATAGAGAAAACCTGAAGTAAATTTAAAGCCTCTAGTGATTTAAATTACACATACTTCTAAATATATTTAAATGATCATTGTTCATAAAGACAATAATAAAAGATTTAGAACGTTTTTTAGATACCTTTCTTTTAAATCTCACTCTCCCTACTAGTCCTAATATTAACAGTTTTATTCAACCTATTGTGCATAACTTAATTTTGCCTCTACGGTAAAACCCTTTTCTACATTTAAATTTGAGATAAGCAATACTCAATCTTTCAATTATGATAATTTCCAAAATTGTTTCTGGTCACAGAAACATTGAAGAGGTGTTCCAGGATGCCTTTGAACAGGGTAAGCTAAGGGCTGAAGAGCTAAGTTCTAATGTGATATCTGAACACTTTGGACCTCTTAGTAGAGAACGATTAGATGAGTTGGTCTTTTCAGCGGAAGCGCAGTTACGCGAAAAAAATGTGCAGAAAAGAACTGTCAAAGCCGTGTTTTCTCTATTGGTTGAGATTTTACAAAACATCCGATTACATGGAGAATTTTACTATGATCAGAAACAATGGTGTTGTTATCTCCTGTATTGTACGAATTCTCAAGTACACATTCATATAACGAATCTTACTAAAAAAAGTCATGAAAGTCGTATAAGGTCTAAGATTGATAAGGTAAACCGCTTAAATGAAGAAGAATTAAAGGATCTTTACATGCAAATACTTACCGATGGTAAGATTTCTAAGAAAGGTGGAGCTGGATTGGGTTTTGTGACTATGGCCACTAAATCTTGTCATAAAATCAACTATGATTTTAGTGATATTGATGGCAATCTCAGTACACTGAAGCTTTGGCTAAAAATTGATATACCAGAATAATAGTTTTCATATGAATAAAGTGATCGTTGAAGAAACGGTTAATACACCTCTTATAATCTTAGATCCAGAATCTGGTTACTTCTCTGTTACGGGGAAATCATACCCTGAGAATGCAAAAAGATTCTATAAGCCAATCTTGGATTGGTTTGAAAGCTTCGATCCTCCATCAAATAGAAGTTATTGTTTTGATTTCAGGTTAGATTACGTGAATTCATCATCTTTCATAACACTTTTGCAAATGATCAAGTGCTTGAATAAGAAATTTAGTCAAGGAATGAAGATTGATATAAATTGGAAATACGACAAGGATGATGATGATATTCGAAAAATGGGAGAAGATTTTAAGAAATTAGTAGATATTCCTTTCAATTTAGCCATAAATTGATTCCCTTTGTTGCAATATGGAGAATGTAGTATTGCAGCTTCAAGATGTTGATGTTTATCAACAAAGCACATTGGTTCTTAGCAAAGTTGATCTCACTGTAAACAAGGGAGAATTCGTATACTTAATAGGTAAAACGGGAAGTGGTAAAAGTAGCTTACTTAGGTCCTTGTATCTTGATTTGGATAAAAAAATAGATACGGGCCATGTTGTAGGCTATGATCTCAACAAAATCAAAAACAAACAAATTCCATTATTAAGAAGGAAAATAGGTGTTATTTTTCAAGATTTTAAACTATTAATGGATCGTTCGGTGGAGCAGAACTTGCATTTTGTATTACAGGCTACTGGTTGGAAGGACAAAGCTAAGATGAAGAACCGAATTGAAGAAGTCCTTGAGGATGTGGGTTTGGCTACAAAAGGTTTCAAAATGCCTCATCAACTTTCCGGAGGAGAACAACAAAGAATAGGTATTGCAAGAGCATTGCTGAATGACCCAGAATTAGTAATAGCTGATGAACCTACAGGAAACTTGGACCCAGAAACTTCAAGTGGAATTTTACGGCTATTATATGAAATAAGTAAAGCTGGTAGGTCTGTTATTATCGCTACGCATGACTATTCAATCATGAATAAATTTCCGGGAAGAATGGTAAAATGTGAAGATGGAAAGATTGTTGAACTGGCTTCCGACCACACTATCTGAGAATGTTATCCATTCTTGTTCCAATTTATAACTTCGATTGTACCACTCTGGTTAATAGTCTCAATGGACAAGCTTCAAAAATTGATGTACCAGTCGAAATCTTATGTATAGATGATAATTCGAATTTATCTACTCAACAAAAAAACAGTACGCTAGCCAGCCTAGAATATGTAGATTATCAAGTTCTTGAAGAGAATATAGGTCGTTCAAAGATTCGAAATCTACTTGCTGAAAAAGCAAACCACAAATATCTACTTTATCTAGATTGTGATTCCGAAATTATCAATGATGATTATATCTCTAAATACTTGGACCATATTAACGAGAACGAAGTAATTTACGGAGGTAGAAGCTATCGTAATGAGAAGCCCAAGGAAAAGAAGCACTATCTAAGATGGCACTATGGTAGAAGAAGGGAATTCAAATTAT
>JALEGO010000514.1 GCA_022763165.1 Flavobacteriales bacterium | reverse complement strand
ATTTTCAGCATTTGAGGTGTAGATATCTGCAATGACCGATACACTTTTGTCTGGACCCTTCACATTTTCCCAACTGTCATAATACTCGTCTTTGTTTTTCACCAAAGCCAACGTCATCCATTCCACATCACTTCCAATGTATTCTATCTCTTCGTACTCACGATTGGATAACTTTTCACCTTTGAGTTCCTTCTCACTAATGTCTCGCAAAAAGGTTATTTTTTCTATTAAGTCACTGCTTACAGCTTGTAGATCTGCGATCATTAGATTATTAGACTTCAGAACATCTACGGTTTTATTCATCAATTCTAACAAACCATTCCAATAGTGAATATTGGGTTCTACATATCCAACTGTATACGGACTGGGAGGGCCACCATCCCCGCATTCTGCTGCCATTGGCTGCTCAGCATACAATATCGCATCATGCTTGAGCTCTGCCCAAGATGCCAAAGCAGCGTTCAAATCTTTTTTATCCCATGACTTAGTTTGCATAAAATAGGGATAATCAGTATGATCTTTCTGCAAATCTTTTAATGTGTTGATCCACTTACTATATACAGTTTTGTTCATGTCTTTAGCCGACATTTTGGCTCTCAACTTTTTCATTCGCTCATCGTATTCAGGCCATTTTTCACTGACCTTCAACTCTTCGTTCAAAATTGAGGTTGCGGCCTCACAATTCAATGCAGAAAATAGGTCCAAACCTTTGGGATATGCTCGCTTACTTTCTTGAGATTTGACATCTACCAACTCCTGTAATATTTCATTGTCAAAGACATATCTCTGAGGCATGAAATTAATCTTATCACGGCAGGTCATTTCAATCTTGGGACGAATGAAGTTTTTACTTTTGGCTAACTCTTCAACTTTAGCTCTGAATTGGTCCATTTTTTGTTCATCCTCGATTAATACTTCAAAATCGGTGTTCATAAGTTTAGAAACATCAAGAAAAGAAACGTTATCTGTCTCTCCGATGATAAATGTTATCGGCTCTAAGATTTGTTGATATGCCTTTCGAATGTTGGCATTGTTCTTCAGAATAGAAGCGTTCAATAGAACGTTTTTGAATTGTTGTTCCTTATCAAGGCAGTATGTGGCTGTCTGCAACCACATCATGGATTTGAAATATCTCTTGAGTTCATCTGTTCTTGTATAATGGCCTCTTGGTTTAAAAAGGCTGTAAGGAAATTCGACATTTTTATAATCCAAAAATTCTGAGAAATCGTCAGCTGCCCTATCAATCTTCTCTAATTCTGCATCGTAATATTTTGCAAAAGCTCCCTTAACGTCTAACTTTTTATCCGACAGTGAAGTGTATGCAATAGCATAAAAGACGCTTCCAAATTGAGCTAATTCCTGTACCTCACCATTCGAGTTTGCAGCTCTTATCTCCATTTCATTTTTCATATCTAGGCATAAGTTTTCCAGCACTGGAATAAATTTTTCCTGCTCGATTCTTTTGAGCAAATAGCCAAAATACATGTGAAATAGCTGCATATACATGTCAGTAGTTACAAAGTTTGGAACTTGCTGATAATCATTTTGTTCATATACGTGAAACAATTGAATGTTTTCATTTGGAACAATGGCAAAACCATTTTGTCCAAGCTTTTGAAGTAACGGAATAGGGAGTTCTTCAAATTGAAAAGGATTGATGATGTTGTTGATATTGACCAGACCTTGACCTTCAAAATTTCCGCGCATGAGTTCATCTTCTCTTTTTCTAAGTTTTTCTATAAAACTCTTTTCTTCCGAGGTATAGGAAATAGGAGCTACACCTTTATCACTATCCTCATCCCAAAATCGTTTGTGCATTTTTTTAGAATACCAGCTGGTTGTCTCAAAAACACCTCTGAGATCAGCCTTCATAAAACAATACCCCTGCCTTGCTGCGAATGCGTTTCGGACAATTCTAATTTCAGCCAAACTAAGATCTTCGATATTCATATCAAGATCTATATTCTCATAGAAAGCTTCAATGTCGATATTGCCGATGTTTACTGGCTCACCGATTTCTATTACTTCCTCTTCTGGACTTATATGATCCTGTTCTTGTGGATTGTTTGAATTTGAATTGACATTCTTTGGCTGAGGGTCTCCGCAACTTAATATTACCAAAGCCAAAATAGCTGTTAATTTACTAATCTTCATAAGAATCGAATGTTTGATTTGCTTCTTCCCAACTTAAGTCCTTCACTAAGTGTTTTTCAAAAGAAAGTCCAAATTTATACCATTTATATTCAGAGACAAGGAATTTACTTTCAGAGCTTTGTTCTAGACTTAATAGCCTTGTTTCCCCTTTATTTTTTAAGACTTTAAAATCGACCAATGGGTAACTGAGTCTTGAACCTAACCATAATGGCCTGACTTTTCCCTTGTAGTTCTTGAAAATAAATAGCCTTTTGCTCATTGAGCTATCATATCTTGTTTTCTTAATCACTCCGACAAGAGCATCATCGAGACCATCGTTGTTGATATCGCCAACTTGAAATTGATAAGTAGGATAGGGAAGGGGCCAAGCGTCTGTTCCTTGTTTTGTAGTGAGAGCCAATATGGCTGAGCCATTTGTATCACGAAGTTCAAACTTAGGTGTTTTTACACATCCTACTAATAAGATGGCACCAAATAGTAATGACCTCATTAGACCTTACTCATTAACATGTCGCTGTAACTGTTTCGCAGAAGAAGTGAAGCATCTAAATTGAACTTTTTCATTAATTCATTACACTCTTGATGCATAGTTTCGACTTCCATAGTATCAGTTTTGTCAATAACCTCGATTTCCAAAAAATCACCAAGGTTAAGCACTTCATCTACGTGAATTTTAATATGATCGATGAAATAAATTTCTCTTTGTTTATCAACTACCACAATAGTTTTTAGACTAGCATCAAGTAATTGTTTTAGCGCTTTAGGTTCCTGAGATTTATACAGTGCTATGTCTGATAGTT
>JALEGO010000513.1 GCA_022763165.1 Flavobacteriales bacterium | reverse complement strand
GTTAGAAATGACGGATGCTGCGGTAAAATTGGCTAATATTCAAACCACAATTGTAGGAGAAAAGGATAACGCAACAGGAAAAACAATCCGCCTTTCAGGAAAAATACAACCCGATGAAAGACTGGCTTCCAGTCAGGTAACACATATTTCTGGTCGTATTGAAAAATTGCATGTCAGCTTTACAGGTGAGCAAGTAAACAAAGGACAAAAGATAGCTACACTTTATTCGCCCGAATTAATTACAGCACAAAGAGAACTCTTGGAAGCTCTAAAACTAAAAGACCTCAACCCTGATTTGGTTGAAGCTGCTCGGAACAAATTGCGTTATTGGAAAATCGGTAGTGCAGCCATTGAGCAAATAGAGCAGAAAGGGAAAATTCAAGAAAATTTTACGGTCTATTCCGATGAAACGGGGATAGTAACAAATAGACGAGTATCAGTAGGTGACTACATCAAGCAAGGAGAACCACTTTTTGACTTGATGAACTTACGCAAAGTATGGGTATTGTTCGATGCTTACGAAGAAGATTTATCAAGCGTTTCCATTGGAGATAAAATAGAATTTACTACCCCGTCTATACCCAATAAAACGTTTAAAACTACGGTCACTTTCATTGACCCGATTATCAATCCAAATACTCGTGTAGCTTCAATCCGAACCGAAGTAAGTAACTCAAAAAGATTACTAAAACCCGAAATGCTCGTTTATGGAACGCTCAAAAAAAGAGCAAGCAGTTCTAATCAAATCAATGTACCAAAGTCTGCCGTAATGTGGACAGGGAAACGCTCGGTAGTTTATACCAAAGTACCTGATACTAATATTCCTTCTTTTGAATTTCGAGAAATAGAAATTGGGGAGGCAATTGGCAGTAGTTATCAAGTCATTAGCGGTTTAGAAGCAGGGGAGGAAGTAGTTACCTATGGTAGTTTTACTATTGATGCTGCTGCTCAATTAAACAATCAAAAAAGTATGATGAACAGAAATGTATCTGTAAAAGGGGCAGACCATTCCAACCACCTGCCTGACTATACAGAAAGTACACCACCTACATTTAAGGAACAACTTTTTGCACTTGCTACCACCTATTTAACTCTAAAAGATGCTTTGGTTGAAACTGACAGCGAAGCTGCAAAAGAAGCTACAAATCAAGTGCTTTCGGCATTGTCCAAAACAGATATGTCATTGATAAAAGACGATGCTCATAATTATTGGATGGAACAGCACAAAGCTATCAAAGCTCATGGCGAAAAAATTGCTACCTCTGATGATATTGAAGAACAGCGAAAGCAATTTGACTTTCTTTCCCAAGCACTTATCAAGTCAGCAAAAGTTTTTGGTATTGGTGAGACAACTTTATACGTCCAACATTGCCCGATGGCAAACGACAACGAAGGGGCTGATTGGCTAAGTAGTAAAGAAGAAATCCGTAACCCTTATTTCGGAGATAAAATGCTGACTTGCGGTTTGGTTAAAACAACCATTGATAAAGCCTTTAAAAATCCGCCGATGCCAAAAGTTACAAAGGCTCGGCAGAATATTCATAACCATTAAAATTTCAAACAATGAAGTACATCAAAATCATTTTTCTTTTTGTAGCTATTTCAGCTACTGGTGTTGCTATTTCATCTTGTGGAGGCAATTCATCCAATACCGAAAAACAGGGCAAAGAATATACCTCTGTTTATGTCTGTCCAATGCATTGTGAAGGAAGCGGAAGCGATAAAGAGGGCAAGTGTCCTGTATGTGGGATGGACTATGTGAAGAACGAAGACCATAAAGCCGATGGTCATTCGCATTAAACTATTAATATAAGTTAGGAGGGATACAACCTCCTGACTTTAAAATTTTTCTCTTATGGATAGTCTAACACAAGCCACTCTCGGTGCAGCCATTGGCGAAGCTATTTTAGGAAAAAAAATCGGTCGCAAAGCAGCTATTCTTGGTGCTATTGGTGGCACTATCCCTGATTTGGATGTATTGCTCACTCCGTTTTTTTCGGAATTTCAAAAGATAAGTATTCATCGGGGATATAGTCATTCTATCTTGTTTTGCCTATTGGGAGCTTTTTTGTTTGCTTATTTTTTGAGTAGAATAAAAAGGGCGAAAGAAATCAGTTTCCAAAGATTGTGGCTATTTAGTTTCCTTGCATTGTTTACGCACGTTTTGTTGGATGCTTTTACGACTTATGGAACGCAATTATTTCTGCCCTTTACTGATTGGCGGGTCAGCTTTGATAGTATCAATATCGTTGACCCGTTTTATACCGTGCCACTTTTATTGGGGGTACTGGGGAGTGTTTTTTGGTATGAAAAGCAAAGTAAAAAAAGAAGTGTTCCCAATAGCGTCGGTCTGATTATTAGTTCACTTTATCTACTGTTCACTTTGGGAAATAAGCAACATATTGAGCAGGTATTCAGCAGTCAGTTGGCAGCACAAAACACGCCTTATTTCAGCTTGCTGACCGTTCCCGTAAAAGTTGGAAATGTGACGTGGTATGGTGTGGCAAAAGACAAGAATAGCTTGCACATTGGGAAATATTCTATGCTAAAAAATAACAAAATTGAGTTCCATTCTTTCCCAATTAACGAGCAGTTGCTGGCAGGATTAGATGACCAACTCACGGACAGGATGAAATGGTTTGCACAAGGCTTTTATACGGTTGCTGCAAAAGATGGAAAAATCAGAATTTATAATATGCAATGTGATATGCAGGGGGTTAGAGCGTTTGGAGATTACAAAGCACCAACAGCTTTTTTCTTTGAAATTTTACCAAAAGAAAATGGTGATTATGAATTATCATCAGATATGGAACAAGAAGGAGTTATTCAGTAGAGTTACACATTGTTTAAAACAGTTGAGATGGAATTATCACATAAAATCTTAAAACAAAAAGCTGTCCGCATCACACCGATGCGGCAGCTTCTATTAGAATATTTTTTACAAAATAATGGAACATTCGGTTTGATAGAACTGGAAAGTGTCTTTCCAAAATCGGACAGAATTACCATGTACCGAACTCTCAAAACATTTGAAGAAAAAGGAATTTTGCATAGTATTCATAATGGAACGAGCGAAGTAAAATATGCACTCTGTGATGAACATTGTACACCGATGCACCATGTTGACCAACATCCACATTTTCATTGCGAGAAATGCAAACAGGTAACCTGTATTGATAGTCTGGTCATTCCAAAAATGGAACTTCCGAACGACTATATTCAAAAAGAAATTACAATAATGATTAAAGGTATTTGCCCTGATTGTCAGGAATGATTTTGCAATTTCATTGCATTGATTATTGGTCTATTTTTACAGAAAAATTTAATAAGAATGCAGATATATTTATTCCTGTTTTTGTTGGTTTATTTCTTCTTCGTCTTTTTCTTGCGGTCTTATCTGCTTTGGAAAAGAACAGGCATAAACCCCTTAACATTTAGCAAATCTGATGATGCACATG
>JALEGO010000512.1 GCA_022763165.1 Flavobacteriales bacterium | reverse complement strand
TTATAAACATAAGAAGCATATTCTATGTCGTTCGTTGGGCTATAAATAGATTGTAAGATTCCCCCCTGATTATATATATAACTATACTCTGTTAAGGAGGTATCTACCGAGGTTGATGGATAAGTTACATGAACAAGCTTGCTTTTGTTATTGTATCTATAAGAGGTTGTGTAGGAAGTGTTATCCTTGAAAATCTCAAGTGTCTGCTTTATAATGTTTCCAGAAATATTGTAATCAAAGGCTTGCTGATTTGAAGCCTCATTTGATTCTAAATCTCCATGGACGATAACTGAGATAAGACGGGACATAAGATAGGGATTAGAACCATCTCCATCATAAGTAAGCTTTCTCCCCCATGTTGAAGGTGTAGAAGGCCAGGAAGGATCATGTTTCGCATACTCATGTAGTTGTAAGCGATCCCATATTCCCTCAATAATACCATCTTCAATAAGACGTCCTATTTCATCATACTTAGAATAACTATAATATCCTTTATCACGCCCTTCCGCATTCTGAGAAAATCTTACAGCTCCTGAAAGATCATAAATAGTTTCAACCTTGCCTCCATCAGGTCCTTCACTGCTTATAATACAAGAAAGCATATCTAAATCCGTTGTGACTTGCCATTTTTCTTGATAGTCTGGATTAGGAGGATCGTAATAGTTAGGAAGAAGAGTTAATGTTTTTTTACCAACATTCGAATACACTCCCTGATAAGAAGTCATATTATATTTTTTCTCTTCTTTATCTATAAGTATTCCCTGTCCGATAAGATTTTTGCTCTGGTCCGTCAAACTTAAAGAGAGATTTCCATCAGAGTTGATGGTTTGAGTGGTAAAATATTGACCTTCTGGCAGCCAGTCCATGAAGCTGTCTATCTTTCTATTAGCAAAATAGGAAATCTTCGTTGTATGTCTCTCTTCAGGGGTTGTTGTACTCAGATTTACAATGGCGAAATCTTTTCCTGGAATTCCTTTTTCAATAACCCGGCCTAAAGGAGAAGATTCATAACGGGAGCGAGAATAAGGATATCCCTCATCATTAGAAGAGCCTCCTCCTCCAGGAGCATAGTATTGACTTACTTCACCACTCATAACTCCTGTATCCCAGTTAAGGGAAGTTACGAAATCAGATCGATAGGAAAGAAGGGGATTATTCTCTGTAGGAGCAAGTTTGGCAGATTTTGTTGAGATAGCTGCGCGCCCTAAATTATCGTAAACAGTTTGATTAATAACACTTTCTTCTTCGAATAATAGCTGAGATTGACGCTCCTTATTTGCCCCATCAGAGTAACTGAGGGAAAGCTGAAACTCATTTGTTACAATAATACGAGAAAAATCTACCGTATTTTCAGCCAATAATCCAAAATTTCCTTCAAGATTCTCTTCTAAAATTGTTGAAAATATTATTTCTCCGTTTGCAAAGAACAAAACAACCTTATCGTAAATAGCCAATAGCCATTCTCGTTGCATACTTTGTTGTTCAGCAGATTCAATAACCGTTTGGCCTATTTCCAATCGCCACTGATTTGTTGCAGGATTCCATTGGACGCTTGCATTTTCTCCAATAAGAATGCCTAAAGGCTTGGTTATACTTTCTCGAGGATTAGCAATAACATAAACTGCATATTTTTGGTCAATAAGAGGATTTGTAAGATAAATTTTTCCTGTATTCTGCCCCGAATGAAGGAGAGTTCCTTCATCAACAAACCATTGATTTTCCTCTTCTGTCGTCCAATGAAGCGAATAGCCGCCATCCCTCCTAAAGTCACTATAAAATCCTTTCTCCATACCAGATAACGTAATGAGAGCATTGGGGAAAGCTGTTGAGAAGGTGTTATTTTTCTGTCGAGAGTAATATTGAAGGGTAATTCCATTCACATTTTCATCAGGCCCGATGGTAGCAACTGGCAATTGAAAATTATCATAGACATTTCGTGAAGTTTCTTTATTCGGTCCCACTGAAGCTGTTAAGAGACCATAAGAGCTATTATAAATGCTTGCTGAGAAATCTCCTAAGAAGGGGGAAAATCTCAAGTTATCTAAGAAAACATCTGCGCTCGTTTTGTTATAAAGACTCATCGTGATCTCTATGATTCCGTCTTGTACGTATGGCTTGAGATCAATCGCTTGAGTAATGTAACTCCATTCTTCTGCTGTATTTTCAAAGGGAAGAAAGGTTTTGAAGATTTCCTCTCCATTTTGAGTCAACGCAATTTTACATCCAGCCTCTTCTCTATTTTGTGAGAAATCTTTTACGGTCTTATACCAGAAGGTAAAAAGATACTTTGTGTCTTGAGTTATGGGAGTAAATTTTTTCTCAAGAGCATTATACCCTGTGGTTGATACTGATAATTTCAGACTCTTTTTACCCGTGTGTGCCGTTGAAGAATCTATATAAAGGCTCCAAGGTTCATGTGAAGGCATCATATTCCATCCACGGCCTTCCTCGTAGGCTTCAAAACCAAGATAATCAGCTTCATCATCCAAAATCTTTGCATTAGAAAAACTGGCGATAAGGAACTTAAAATCTTTATCATAAAGGCTAGAGGCGTATTTATTCATGATATCTTGAACTTCAAGACTCAGTCCGTGGTTTGATCTTGCCGTAATAGCGGATCCTCTTTGCCAATCAGATCCTGGAATTTGATCTTCGTTCCAAGCTGTGAAACTTGGCTCCCTATCGCCTCCTAACCACTGATAATTGTCACTGATGGCAAGAATAGAAAGAGGAGGAGCTCCCTCTTCTATAATTCTCTCCCAAGATTTTAGCCTCGTGACGTAATAATTAGAAATAGCTATATCTTGATTTTCTTGGACCTGTATCTTATTGGATACGACAGTTGAAAGTATATTAAGGGCCCCTAAAAGAGGATATTTTTGGTATCCATAGATGGTTTCTTGAGTCCACAGCTCTAATTGTCCCCTTGAATTGTAGTTTGTAGTTTCTTGAAGGATGACTTGTCCGGAGAAAAGATCGTAAGAAGTTGTTGCAAGAGTTTGAACGCCTTGCAGTGTATTAGTTGCCCGGTTTAAAAGCGTGTAATAGCCTCGAATAGGAATAACCTCACCTTTTTGGTTAAGTTTTTCTATCTTAACGAACCAATCATTTTTTTGAGAGGTGACAAGGTTATCAGAAGCATCATAGGTATTTTGAGATTCAATAAAACCGTCTAACACACTATAGTGTTGTTGACTATTATTAAACTCACTAACCTCTGGATAATGAATTCCCTCTGTATCCCCAGGCAACCCATTTATATAAACGATTTTCGTATATCCATCTTGGCTTTCTGATTTATCCTTACACCCTGCATAGGTTCGTACCGTATAGTATTTTACCACTTTACCGCTTGGATCGCATGAAGCTGTTGCTAAATCATAGTCATAGCAAGTATAGGTTTTATCAAATCCATCATCGACTTCTATCGTAATAACGGAATAGTCGGTAACCATCCCTTTAACGGCGGCATTAAGACACCGTCGAAGCGTAATAAACTCGGCTTGATTCCACTCCGCATCTATAGGACCATAAGTAGCTAAAACATCCGCCCCTACAGGAATTTTTCCATTAAGATTAGCTTTGAGGTAGCCTTTAGAATCATAAATTTGGAAAATTTTCTCTTCAAATGTTTCAATATTTTTTATATTACCATTTTCCAGATTGAGAACTTTAGTAGATGTAGGGATAAGTTCTCCATCTTTATTCTCAAGCTGTAGATAACTAAAGAATTGAGGAGACTGGTTATACATTGTGGTCGTGTTAACAATTTCATCCACGGGTATTTCATAAATGGG